>NZ_LZZV01000070.1:0-620 GCF_014170385.1 Delftia sp. UME58 | reverse complement strand
ATAGCGGTCTCGCGTCGCGCTGCGACGATGCGAGCGGCAGGCTCGTTCTCTTTTGCATGTTGCAGGACTGCAGTCGAAATCATGCAACCACGAGGCGTGTCTGGATCGGAACAGCGATACGCAAAATCGTGGAGATAGAATGAGACGGCGCGATAGGCCGATGGCTCCTTTCGCAGCGCTTCTGAACGAGCCTTGCTTTGACGATCGACCTGAAAGTCGACCGCCTGTCTATACAGTTCTTCCTTCGAGCCAAACGCCGCATATAGCGATGGCGGCGTGACCCCCATAGCCTTCGTCAAGTCGGCAATCGAAGTCCCCTCATAGCCATACTGCCAGAAGAGCTTCGCCGCCACTTCAAGCGCAGCATCTCGCTCCAACAGGCGGGGTCGACCTCGTCCGCGAGTCGTAGCACACATTTTTATATCGATCCCTAAATTAATGCTTGACCGGGGTTAAGCCTGCGAATATTGTAGCGATGGCTAGTTAAATCACAAATGGAATGTCAGTACCTAGGCCACTGCTCGGGGCAGTGGCTTAGGTGACGAGGAGTTCGCGGGGTATCGGCCGTGCCCCTTCAGCGACTCCAAACTACGCAGATATATGAAGGGAAGTGGCAATGA
>NZ_LZZV01000069.1:0-703 GCF_014170385.1 Delftia sp. UME58 | reverse complement strand
TTGGAGATGAAGACGCCCGGCAGCGGGTGGTGCGCCTGGCGCGGACCCGGCATATTCTCCGTGATCAGCGCATACCAGAAGAACAGCTGCAGCAAGAGCGGCACGTTGCGCATCACCTCGACATACACCGACGTGATCTTCGCCACCAGCCAGTTCTTGGACAACCGGCCGACGCCGATCAGCACGCCCAGGAGCGTCGCGGCGACCAGCGCAAGCAGGCCCACGCGCAGCGTGTTCAGCACGCCCACGAAGATGGCGCGGCCGTAGGTGTCGGCCGGCCCGTAGGTAATCACGGATTCGCCGATCGCGAAGCCCGCCTCGCGGTCCAGGAAGCCGAAGCCGGTGGCGATGTTGCGCATCGACAGGTTGTGCAGCGTGTTGTGCACCAGGAACCAGACGCCTGCCCCGACCAGCGTCAGGGCCAGCGCCTGGTAGACCACCGCGCGCGTGGCCGGTTCGTTCCAGGAGACCCGGCGCGGCGGCCGCCGCGCCGGGCGCGGATCGTTGTGCCTGGCCACGGTTCAGCCCGCCATCAAGGCGTTGACGGCGGCAGCCAGCCGGTCCATGCCTTGCTCGATCACGTCGGTCGACGTCGCGAACGAAAAGCGCACATAGGGCGACAAGCCGTACGAACCGCCATCGATCACGGCCACGCCCGCTTCGCGCAGGAAGAACAGGCTCACGTCCAGATCGGTCTTTAGCT
>NZ_LZZV01000068.1:0-791 GCF_014170385.1 Delftia sp. UME58 | reverse complement strand
CACGGCGAAGTTGTAGGACGGCACCGGCGACGCGGTGGCCCATTCCAGGCTGCGCGCATCCCAGGGGTCGCCCGTCAAGTCGCGGTTCTGCTTGCGGTCCCTGATGCTGACGGCAATCTGGATCAGCAGCGACAGGATGCCCAGGCCGATGATGACGGCGCCGACCAGCGCGACGATCAGGTAGGGCTGCCAGTCGGCATGCGGGTAGTGGTTCATGCGGCGCGTCATGCCCTTGAAGCCCAGGATATACAGGGGCATGAAGGCCAGGAAGAAGCCGATCAGCCAGCACCAGAACGAGGTCTTGCCCCAGAACTCGTTCAAGGTGAAGCCGTAGACCTTGGGGAACCAGAACGTCAGGCCCGCCAGGCAACCGAACACCACGCCGCCGATGATGACGTTATGAAAGTGCGCGACCAGGAACAGGCTGTTGTGCAGCACGAAGTCGGCGCCCGGCACGGCCAGCAGCACGCCCGTCATGCCGCCGATGGCGAACGTCACCATGAAGCCGATCGTCCACAGCGTGGCGGAGTGGTAGCGGATGCGGCCGCGGAACATCGTGAACAGCCAGTTGAACAGCTTCACGCCCGTGGGGATGGAAATGATCGACGTCATGATGCCGAAGAAGGCGTTCACGTTGGCGCCCGAGCCCATGGTGAAGAAGTGGTGCAGCCAGACGAAGAACGACAGGATGGTGATACACACCGTCGCGTACACCATGGAGGTGTAGCCGAACAGGCGCTTGCGGCTGAAGGTCGAGACGATCTCCGAGAAGATGCCGAAGCAGGGCAGGA
>NZ_LZZV01000067.1:0-990 GCF_014170385.1 Delftia sp. UME58 | reverse complement strand
CCCACTCCTGCCGCCCGCTCTATGGCGGGGTAGGCAAAACGGAGCCCGAGGCTCCGTTTTGCCAGGCAGCCGTGTGTTAACGCACCGGCCAGCCGTACATCAAACCGCCTTGCTTGTACGACGCGTTCAACCCACGCTCCAGCTTCATCGCGCTGTTCTTGCCCAGCGTGTTTTCGAAGCTTTCACCGTAGTTGCCCACGTTCTTGATGATGTTGAATGCCCACTTGTCGTCCACGCCCAGGTTCTTGCCCATGCCCGGGGTCACGCCCAGGATGCGCTGAATGTTGGGGTTGGGGCTCTTGGCCATTTCTTCGACGTTCGCCTTGGTGATGCCGTATTCCTCGGCTTCCAGCATGGCGTTCAGCGACCAGCGGACCACGTTGAACCATTGCTCGTCGCCCTGGCGGACCATGGGACCCAGCGGCTCCTTGGAGAAGTCTTCCGGCAGGATGACGAACTTGTCCGGATTCTCGAGCGTGGTGCGGGTGGACGCCAGCTGCGACTTGTCGGTCGTGAAGGCGTCGCAGCGGCCAGCCGAGAAGGCGCGGATGATTTCGTCGTACTTGTCGATCACGACAGGCTTGAATTCGATCTTCTGGCCACGGAACCAGTCAGCCAGGTTCAGTTCGGTGGTGGTGCCCGGCTGCACGCAGATGGTGGCGCCGTTCAGTTCCTTGGCGCTCTTGACGTTCAGGTCCTTCGAGACCATGACGCCTTGCGAGTCGTAGTAGTTCACGCCCACGCCAATCAGGCCCAGCGTCGTGTCGCGGGTCAGCGTCACGGTGGTGTTGCGGGTCAGCACGTCGATTTCGCCGGACTGCAGCGCGGTGAAGCGTTGCTGCGTGTTCAGCGGGGTGAACTTGACCTTGGTAGCGTCGCCGAACATGGTCGAGGCGATGGCGCGGCACAGGTCCACGTCGATACCCTTGTATTCACCCTTGCTGTCGGCGATCGAGAAACCCGGAATGCCGGTCGAAACCCCGCATTGGA
>NZ_LZZV01000066.1:0-719 GCF_014170385.1 Delftia sp. UME58 | reverse complement strand
GCGTTGCTGCGGCCTTTCGAGGCCTTGATCGACGGTCAGATCGAAGGCATGGGCGAAGATTTATACGCTCGCCATCATTTGCAGCGAAAAGTGCCGTGGCGTTGAGTGTTAATGCCAAAAAACCACAAACGCCACAAAGCAAAAGCCCCGAACATCTTTCGATTTTCGGGGCTTTCAGCCTTGCTATCCAAACCCAACTGAATGCGGGTCAGACTTATATGCGGGTGGTGCCCAGGAGAGGACTCGAACCTCCACACCTTGCGGCACACGGACCTGAACCGTGCGCGTCTACCAATTCCGCCACCTGGGCACTGGGAAGCGCTTGCGCGCTTCACTTCTGCTTCACTTCTTCTACTGACTGTACTGCTTTGTTTACCGCTTTACCTGTCAGGCCAGCCCGAAAGCTGATCCGATCTAAATTCCGTGGTGCCCAGGAGAGGACTCGAACCTCCACACCTTGCGGCACACGGACCTGAACCGTGCGCGTCTACCAATTCCGCCACCTGGGCACTGAAAGATACTGTCAGAACTATGTGATACGCTGCCGCTCTAGTTGCTTTGTTTTTATTAAGGGCTGTACGTTGTTTCCAGCGTACTGACTTAACTAAAACATGCGTCCCGAGCGCAGTTGGTTTTACAATGGGTCTTTCGACCCCTCTGACCATTTCTGCTTCAGTGTTCAGCCTTGGGCGAACCACAGAAGCTGCGCATTATATACG
>NZ_LZZV01000065.1:0-1011 GCF_014170385.1 Delftia sp. UME58 | reverse complement strand
CCTAACGTGTAGGCAACTGCACGGAAGTTCCGCGTTAAATGGCGCTAATAGGCGCGTGTACAGATTCGATTCCTGTCGGGCGCACCATAGATTCAAGGACATACACGTAAGGACTTACGTTTTTTTGGGCCCATTCTTGTGACCCATCTGGCGCGCATCCCGATCCCGATTCCTAACGCGGCAAGCGTAGGGCGCCACACCTTCTGAACCGCATGAGCAGCGGATCTGGTTCTGGATCTTGGCCTTTACGGCTTTCAATCTCCAGCGTGATGTTCTCCGGAACTTTCCTCATCTTGAATGCCAACGCCCAAACCTGCCGAGCTGGCGTCATGACGTTGTTGAACGTCTTGGCCGCCATGCGCGGATAGTCAGCTACGTCCATCGCGAGCTCTTCATAGGTGATCTCCGCGATCGGGCGATTTCCATACAAAGGGCGCCACCGCGAGTTCAAGAGATTCTCGTATTCGCTGAGCGTCGTTGCCGCTTTGTGGCTGATGAGCTTCAGCCACATGTCTGCCTCTTTGAACGTGACTTCTCGGGCCGCCTCTTTGATCGGAATGCTGGGGGACTCGGGGAAGTAGCGAGCGAAGTCGTCCCAAGTGAAGACGCCGAGGTCTATCGCTTGCAGAATCTCGCTGCGCATGCGTGCCGCAGCGCGCATGTTGGCGGCGGTGGGGCGCAGTGCTACGCGCTCGCGGAAGCGGCGGTCATTCCATCGGAAGTCGATTCGGATCGACGTCGTCCGCGCGATGATCCCTTCGAGGTGCTCTTTGATACTCATTCGTCGTACGCTTCAAGATTGATGTGTTGTCGGTTGCCTGAACTGATGCGCACTGAGCTCATTCCGGCCGCTATAGCCGTGGAGCACCCGATGGGAGAAATGGAGGAGTAAGGAGCCTGGCCCTGGGGGGCTCCCCCTGGGGCGTGCGCCGCTTCGGTATGGCTTATTCGAGAAAATGACTATCTGTACTGACCATTTGGGGGCCGCCATGCACAGCCAGCAAGTTTCTA
>NZ_LZZV01000064.1:0-19305 GCF_014170385.1 Delftia sp. UME58 | reverse complement strand
GGCGTGGGGTGGGGGTCCTGTCTTTGACCCTGCCGGGGGGTTGTTTTTCGAGGCCGGGTCTCGGCCCGGCGGCCGACCTACCTTTCTTTGATTCGTCAAAGAAACGTAGGCCAAAGAAAGACGACCCGAATGTCCGCGACCCTCCGCTTCGCTGCGGGCAACCTGCGTCGTGGCGGTTGCGGGGTTCGCCGTGAAACTCACTTCGCGCTGCGCGCTACGTTCAAACATCACGGCGAGTCAGTTGACGAAGCAGTCCTGTCCTTCGGCAGGACTGCAACCCCGCAACCGCCACGACGCAGGCGCTGACATACGGGGGTGGGGGAAGGGACGCGGGCTGCTGGCCGCTGGCTGCGCCTCAGGCCGGCGCCGTGCGCCGGTCCAGAACCTTGTCTATCAGGCCCCATTCGCGGGCCTCTTCTGCGGTCATGAAGCGGTCACGGTCCAGGTCGCGTTCCACCTCTTCGTAGCTGCGGCCGCAGTGCTGGGCGTACAGGCGTGTCACGCGGTCCTTGGTGCGCAGCATTTCCTCGGCATGGATGCGAATGTCGGAGGCCTGGCCCTGCACGCCGCCCAGCGGCTGGTGCACGTGCAGGCTGGCGTTGGGCAGGGCCATGCGGTGTCCGGGCTCGCCGGCCATGAGCAGGAAGGAGCCCATGGAGCGCGCCGTGCCCATGCACAGCGTGTGCACGGGTGACTTGATGAACTGCATGGTGTCGTACATGGCCAGCCCGCTGGTGATCACCCCGCCCGGCGAGTTGATGTAGAGGTGAATGGGCTTGTCCGGGTTCTCCGCCTCCAGGAACAGAAGCTGCGCGCAGACCAGGGCAGAGACCGCGTCGTTGACCTCGCCGTTGAGAAAGATCACGCGGTCGCGCAGCAGGCGCGAGTAGATGTCGAAGGACCGCTCTCCGCGCGCCGACTGTTCGACAACCATGGGGACGAGCATCATCGATTCGCGCATGGGCGAACTCCTGTGTGTGGTGGTGAAAAAGAAATGGCTGCGGCCCTGCGCCGCATGCCCCGTTGCCCGGACAGGGCTTCAGGTCGCGTACATCAGGAAGCCGTCGTCGTTGGCCGCTTCCCTGGCGGGCTGCACCCGCGCATCGGTCAGCACATGGACGATGCGCAGCAGCGTGCCGCCATCGGCTGCGGGGCTGATCTGCAGGTCCACCGTGCTTTCCAGAAAGGGCGGCTCCGCCTCGCGCAGGCGCAGGCGCAGTTCCTGCTGCGGCACCTGCTGCAAAGGCTCGGCATGCTCGGTGCCCGGCAGCCACTGCGCGCGCAGCTCGGGAATGCTCAGCGCGCGCCAGACCTTCTCGGGCGGAGCGTCCAGCGCGTACTCCTGCACCAGCTCGCGGGCCGCATCGTCGGTGTCCATATTGCTCACCTTGTTCATTGGTCCATGTCCTTGAGCAGGCCCTTGAGTGCATCCACGCGCTGCGGCCAGTAGGCGCGGTACTTCGCCAGCCAGCCCGCAATCTGCGCCAGCCCTTCGGGATCGACCTCGTAATGCATGAAGCGCCCCTGGCGCTGCTCGCTCACCAGCCCCGCATTGCGCAGCACGGCCAGGTGCTGGGACATGGCCGACTGGCTGATCTCCATCCCCTCGCGCAGCGCGCTGGCATGCATGCTGCCAGCGGCCAGCTTCTCGAAGATGGAGCGGCGCGTAGGGTCGGCCAGGGCCTTGAAGATGTCGTTCTCGGGCATGGCGACACTTTAGCAATCACTTATTTCAAATGCAAGCGATCCATGGCAAACGCCACCGACAAGGCCTGCTCGAGGAAGTCTGGCTCGGCAGGTGAATTGGTGGGTTGAAGTGGCTGACGTATAACCGCTGCACGGGGCCGCAAAAGAGCCAGGAAACCCGTCATTTCCAGCCCCTCAGCGCATTGGCAACGCCGGGGGCAAAGGCCCGCAGCAGCCAGTTCACTTCATTGGAGACTCAATGGCCCATTCATCCACTGGCGGCAGCAGACCTGCAAAGCGCACTTCCCTCAAGCCCCTCCGAAACAAGACCGCCCTGCTGAAAAGCCTGCTGTGGATGGCGGCAGCAGCCGGCCTGGCCCCCGATGCCCAGGCCGTCATGAAATGCCTTGCCGATGGAAAAACCTGGTACCAGGATGCCCCTTGCCCGCAAGGCACCACCACCAGGCCCATGCAACTGGATCCGCCCCCTGCATCCCCCGGGCCTTTGCGGGAAGCAATGCCGACCGAGCCCGCCACCAAGCCCGCGTCTGCCCCCGCGCCGCAGGCTCTATCGCCCTCCTCCATGCTGGAGGAAGAAGCGCGCCTGTGCCTTGACTGGTACCAGAAAAATGCCGGCCTGCCCCCCGGCGCCACGTACCTGAGCGCCACCAAGGATCGCCGGGTGGTGACCCTCGTGGTTGCCGCCCCCGTTTCCATGACAAACCACACGGGCGCCAGGGTGCAGGGCACGACGCAGACGCCAGCTTCCTGCGAGATCAACGGCGGCAAGATCGATGACGGATGGACACGCACTCATGCCCGGCGTGGCAACTGGATTCAGTGAATGGCGCCAGGGGATCACGGCAACCCGCCCGGCACCGGACACCTAGTCTTGAGGCAGCACATGGCCAAAGAGCACTCCAATGGCCCGCTTCGCGCCCCCACTTGCGCCGCACGCATGAAGCTCGCGGCGCAGCTCGCGCTGCGGTTCTCCGTAGAAATGCAGGACTGGGAGTGGGAGGTGGCTGACGGCGGGCGTTTCGGCGAGTTCCTCGACCTCTATTGCACGGGAAATCTCAACGACGATGAGCGTATCTCCCTCATGGAGATACTGATCCAGAGCGGCGAAGACATGGAGCCTCCATCCGAGTTCGACGCTGCCTGGTCGGCCTTGGAGCCACTTCTGCTGTCGAGACCGGAGCTTCACAGATCAACAATCATGTATTGGGCTTCCCTCCATGAGACCGAGCCCGCCGCGCTCTTTCGGGTTTCGGCAAATATGCGCAAGGTGTGGCGCGCACTGTCTGCATGAGAACGCCATGCGCTTCACGACATCCCAGCAGACAACCCCTCATCCGCAAACCGCTTGGCCACCTTGAAATTACGCAGTCAATGCAAACTCAGATTTGAGTTATCAATAAAAAATTCAATTGACAATTGAAATTCACAAGAAGTAAGCACATTGAAAATTCAAACCAACTGGTCAAGGGCTTCTTCAACAAGTACTACCCGCAGTTCAAGCAGCCGCTGCGCCTGTCGTCTGTGCTTGCGCAGGGCCTGGAGCAATATGCAGCCATCTTCGTGCCTGGCGGGCATGGCGCACTGATCGGCCTGCCCGTCAGCCGTGACGTGGGGGCGGCGCTGGAATGGTCGGTCGGCCACAACCGGTTCGTCATCTCTCTGTGCCACGGCCCTGCCGCATTCCTCGCGGTTGGCGACAGCGACATTTACCGTGGCTACAAGATATGTGCCTTCCCCGACGCGCTCGACGCGCAGCCCCCCGACATCGGCTACATGCCGGGTCACCTGACCTGGAAGTTCGGCGAAAGGCTCAAGGCCTTGGGCATCGAGATCGTGAACGATGGCATCTCGGGCGCGGTGCACCGGGACCGGCAACTCATCACGGGCGACAGCCCGCTGGCTGGCAATGCGCTCGGCAAGCTTGCCGCCAAAACCTTGCTCGCGGAAGTCGCGGCCTGACGTGACCGTTTCCGTTGGGTGTTGTCAGCCGCAATCAGGCCGCTTGGCACTCCGGTCTTACCTGCATGGCGCAGCTCACACGGCGGGCCGCGCCTGAAGAGAATGAACAGCACCAGCCACGCCGGGCCCTGGCGCAAGGGCTTGGCACTGCGACAGTCGCAGCCTGCCAGGAGCGGGCGGTGGAGGCCACGTCATAATCTCGCCCGTTTCTTAATCCGTGACCGTCAAGCATGTCTCGAGTTCATTTGATCGAAGGCCCGGTAGGGGCTGGCAAATCCACCTTCGGCGCGGCTCTGGCTGCAAGCAGCAACGGCGTGCACATCCCGCTCGACGAGTGGTTTGCGACGCTGTTCAGCCCAGACCGCCCGGGCGGCGATTTTGTGCCTTGGTATGTTGAGCGAAAGGAACGGTTGCTGGGTCTGATATGGAACCACAGCCGCAGAATACTGGCGTCGGGTCGAGACGTTGTGCTCGAGCTTGGCCTGATCCAGCAGCAACCAAGAATCCAGTTCTGTCGAATGATCACGAACGAAGGATTTCCGCCTCACCTCCATGTCCTCGACGCGCCCTTGGAAATCCGTCGTGCGCGTGTTCGACGCAGGAATGAAGAGCGAGGTCCCACGTTTTCCATGGTCGTACCGGACCATGTCTTCGAGATGGCGAGCAAGCTTTGGGAGTCTCCCGACGAATTCGAATGCGAAGAGTTCGAGGTGAGCTTCGTCACGGAGGGGGCGAACGCGTCGTTTGACGTCTGAGCAAGCCGGCCAGCACGCGTCTTGAAAGACTGCTATCGGGCCAGGCGAAGGTCGGCTCCGGGTCGTTCCACTGCCGCTTTTTCCGCTGGCGGCTGCAGCCCATCGGCCAGCGCCGCACCCAGCGCATCAATGACTGCCCGCACCCCCGGCACGTTGCGGCGGTCGCGGTGATAGGCCAGGTACACCGGGCAGGACGGCAGCGGCGCGTCCACCTCCAGCCGCACCAGGCCGGGCACGGCATGGGCCATGGCGTCGGGCAGCAGGCAAATGCCCTGCCCTTGCTCCGTGGCCTCCTGGCGGGCCAGGTCGGAGCCGGATCGAAAGACGAACCGGGTAGCTCCCCGGCTGGCCAGCCACAGGTTGGATGCGTCCTGCCGGCCGGTGGCCAGGTCCTGTCCCACGAAATCGTGGCTGGCGAAGTCCTGCACGCACAGGTGGCGACCCGGCAGGCGCTGCTCGACATAGCCGTGCGAGGCGTACAGGCCAAACGTCAGTTGCCCCACCCCTTTCTCCACCACCACGGCCGAGCTGGAGCGCCCGACCCTGAGCGCCACGTCCACTTCGCGCCGCCCGACATCCGTGAAGCGCGACTCCACGGCCACTTCGATATGCAGTCCGGGGTGCGCGCTTCTCAACTGCGAGAGCACGGCGGTCACGGGCTTCACGAAGCCCTCTCCCATGCTGACGCGGATGGTGCCGGTCAGCGCATGGGCCTTCTCATCGGGCCGGTCGTCGCGCTTGATGCCGCCCAGTCCCAGCTCGAATTGCTCGGCCAGTTCCACCAGTTCCATCGCATCGGGCTCGACCGTCGTCCCTGCGCTGCTGCGGTGTACCAGGGCGCGGCCCAGGGATTGCTCCAGCGCCTCGATGCGCCGCGCGACGGTCGAGGTGGACAGGCCCAGGGCAGCGCCTGCGGCAAGCAGGCTTTGGTGGCGGTGAAGCGCAAGGAGCACGCGCAGGTCATCCCAGGTGGTGGGCGGTTGGTTTTTCATGAATGCAAATCAGCTTACCAGCGCTGCCCATTCCCAGGCGGGCACCCCGTCGCAATACTCGAGTGCATGAAAACCCCTTTTGATTTCTCCCAGAAAACCGTCCTGGTGACCGGCGCCTCCATGGGCATCGGCGAAGTATTCGCCAGGGAGCTTGCCCGCCGTGGCGCCAAAGTCGTGCTGATCGCGCGCAGCCGCGACAGGCTCGAAAAGCTCGCCAGCGAATTGCCCGGCGCCGAATTCCTGGTGGAGGACCTGGCCACACCCGGGGCGGCCCGGCGGGTCTTCGATGCCGTCAGCGCCAGGGGCCTGCTGCCGGATCTGCTGGTGAACAACGCGGGCTTCGGCTCCCATGGCAGGTTTGATGAACTGGCGCTGGCCATGCAGCGGGAGGCCATCGACCTGAATGTGGGCGCCCTGGTGGAGTTGACGCACCTGTGCCTCCCCGCACTGGAGCAGCGCCAGGGCGGCGTCATCAACATCGCCTCCACGGCAGCGTTTCAGCCGGTCCCCTACATGGCGGTCTACGGCGCGACCAAGGCCTTCGTCCTTTCGTTCAGCGAAGCGCTCTGGGCCGAGTACCGGCCGCGCGGCGTGCGTGTGCTGGCGTTGTGCCCGGGCGCAACCGACACGGCGTTCTTCGCCCGCGCCGGCGAGGCCGCATCCTTCGGGAAAAAAGCGTCCAGCGAAGACGTGATTCGCCTCGGGTTGAAAGCCTTCGACGACAACCGCGCCTCGGTGGTGCACGGTTGTGCCAACTACCTGACGGCCCTGGGCGCCCGCGTTGCCACACGCGAGTTCATGGCCCGGTTCACGGCACGCGTGATGAGGCCTGCAGCGCACCAAGCTTGAATGTTCTTGGGTCTTGTGGATGCACGGCGGAATCAGGCCTTTTGACCGTTCACGATTGCGTTGAGCGGTCGGAAAAACCTGTCACTCCCCAACCCTGGTCCAGCACAAGCCTTGGCAGCCTTGCCACATGCCGATCTCCGAACTCGCACAGCTCACGGGGCGTCTGCCCAGAGGAAGCTGCTCAAGCACAGACGCGGAGCAGCTGCAGCGAGTCCACTCGATGGCGGACAACGGACCCCGCTCAACTACGGGCGAATGCCAGCAACAGTTGATAGTTGCCTTGGTCTGCAGCTCGCAAGGCCGCAAGGTAGCGAGCCCGTACATCATTGGCCGCCACCAGATTGCTGCCACTTCCCCAAGAGAAGGCCGGCTGTCCCAGACTGCGCAACAGCGCGTCGGCCATCATGCGCGAGTGGCGTCCGTTGCCGTTGGGAAACGGGTGAATCCAGACCAGATCGCGGTGAAAGCGCGCGGCGATTTCGTCAGGAGGGAAGGTGGCGTTTTCCACCCACCACTGCGTGTTCCCGAAAAGCTGTGCCAATTGGACGCCCACCTGCGTCCAATCGCAACCGATGTTCTTATCCGACTTGCGAAACGTGCCTGCCCACGACCACGTCAGGCTGAACATCTTGGAGTGCAAGGTTCGACAGAATCCTTCGCTGAGCACGTTTGGCCGCACCCGCTTCAGCCAGCGCACAGCAATCAGGAGGTTTTCCTGTTCCCATTCATTCAGGTCACCCTTGGTTGCCAAGTGCTGGGGGATGAGCCCGGCCTTCTCGTCCGGGTCTAGCGGGCTCTGGCCGTCCTGCTCGTCGAGGTCTATCGCCATAGCTCCGACCATCGGCCGCGCAGCAACTCTTCGGTCCTGCGTTCCACCTGTTTGCGAAGCCGATCGGCGCCCGGGCGCTGGTCTTCGAGTCCCATGGTGTGGGCCACGCCCGCGACCTCCTCCATGGCAATGACGCGGGCGCGTTCCTCAACCACTTTGGTGAGCGGTTGCCTGGGAACCAGGGCGTAGACCAGTTCGCAGTCCAACCCGTCGGCCAGCTTTCTCAGTTGCCCAAGCGTGATGCGGTCCTCCGCTTCGGACTGTTCGGACTTGTGCAGCGTGGCACCGGAGACGCCCAGCCGCTGGGCCTGCTGGCGTTGCGTGCGTCCCAACGCCTCCCGGATGAGCTTCAGCCATCCCCGTGCGGGCGTCTGCTGCTTCACCAAGTCTGCGTAATTTGACAGGTTTGCGTCCAACTGTTCGAGTCGAAGCTGATTCAGTTCAGGAGACATTGCTAGCCTATAGGCTTATTTATCAGGCAATCATGTTAGCCTATAGTGCATCAAATTTTGATTTTTTGCTTCCAATTAATGAATCATGTAGCTAATGGGTGCTTCCACTCAAGAAAGCAAGAAAACCGTCCTCTCAACGCAGATGGAAGCCCCTACAGCAAGCCATTGCATGGACGGTACGGCTCCATCAGCCATGACCCACCTCGGTCCAAGACCGTATCGGCCATGTTCGAGGGGCGGATTGTCACGGGGCTCGGCGCCCGGTGCTTTTCCATGCTCGCCAAGGCCTGGTCACTCCTGTCCCGAGCCTGCGTTCACCAGTCAACCGCCACTGCCGTCAGCCCTTCGTGCGAGGGAAAGTGCGGCAGCACCTCCTGGGCCAGTTCCTCCAGCACCTCGGCGGGCGGGCGCTGTGACCACTGGATGCCCAGCGCCGCATGGTTCACCCCTGCCGCCTGCCACTGTTCGAGCAATGCCACCAGTCCCTTGCGCCCGGTGCGCAGGACATAGCCCCCATGCAACGGGGTCGGGGGATGGCCGGGGTCATCGACCAGGTCGATCCACTCATTCGTCATGTGCGGGCGGAATGCGCCTCCAGGGATCAGGTCACGCCAGGCGCGGATTTTTTCCGCCAGGTGCTGGGGCCCCCGGGGGGTATGGGTGGCACCGGGGTAGGTCAGCCAGCCATCTGCATGCTCGGCAATCCACGCCAGCGACTGGCCTGACGATCCCGTCACCATCAGCGGAATGCTCCCTGCAACGGGCTGGGGGAGAAACTCGGCTCCTTCCAGGCGCCCCAGCGGGGAGTCGATGTCCAGGAGCCCGGGCTGCATGAGCTGGCGCATATAGGCAACCGCGTGGGAAAAGCGCTGTGCCCGGGCCGCGTGTTCCAGTCCGTAGGCGGGAAACTCCATCGGCCTGTCGCCAGAGGCCAAGCCCATCACCAGCCGGCCGCCGGAGAGCTGGTCAATGCTTGTGGCGGCCTTGGCCAGGTCGATCGGATGGCGCAGGGAGACGATGGCGCTGCCGGTGGCCAAGGCGACCTTGCGCGTACGGGCTGCCAGGAAGGACAGGTAGGTGAAGGGGTCGAACACCTGCCCTGCGTCCCCGAACGAGGGATCGAACAAAGGGACATCGCGCACCCACACGGCGGCAAAGCCATGCTGGTCGATGCGGGTGACCAGATCGGCCTGCCCGCGCAGCACCGACATGTCGCCCTTGTAGCTGCGCAGCGGCAGGAAGATGCCCACGGTCAGCCGGTCTGGTGCAAACATGCGCCGGTAGCCAGGGTGTGCGTAGAACGAGGCATAGGAAGCCCCACCCGTGCGCGGGGAGAGAGGAGTTGCGTTCATTGTCTGGACCTGACTCGTGTTCATGCGCCGGTTGCCGGTGACGGCAGCGCGATGCCCTTGCGCACCGCAGGCCGGGCCGCGACCCGCTCATGCCATGCGCTCAGATGGCGGTGCCGGCTGAAGTCGAAGTGGATGATTCGCGCGATGTGCGTCCAACCGAAATGGGCAATATCTGCAATGGAGTAGCAGTCGCCGGCCAAGTAGGAACGGCCCTCCAGCGCGTGGTCCAGCACCGTGAACGCCTCCTCCGTCAGGCGCCGGTAGCGTTCGATGGCCGCAGGAACCGGGCTGTCCGCGAACAGCTCGAAGTGCACGCGCTGGCCCAGCAGCGGCCCGACACTGGACGCATGGAATTGCAGCCATTTGATCGCCTCCCAGCGGGCCTGCAGGTCCTCTGGCAGCAGCTGCCCAGTCCTGTCGGCCAGGTACAGAAGAATGGCCGCTGACTCAAACAACACCACACCCGTCTCGCTGTCCGTGAGCACGGGAATGCGGCCGTGGGGATTCAGCGCCAGCAAGGCCGGCTGCCGGTGCTCGCCTTCATCGATGCGCACATGGTGCAGCTGGTAAGGCAGCGAAAGCTCTTCAAGCGCAATGGTCGCCTTGAAGCCATTGGGGGAGCTGTCTGAATAGAGATGGAGCATTTGAATTTTAGATAAACTTAATTCATAGAATCGCTGGAAAGACTTATTCTCAACAGGTATACGTCTAATTTAAAGCGATGATTTCTGCTCAATGAATTTAGTAAATCTAAAAATAGAATGACCTATCCATTGCAGGCGCTGCGCACTTTCGTGGAAGTGGGGCAGCGCAAAAGCGTCAAGGCTGCGGCGCAGGCCCTGCACGTCACGCCCGGTGCCGTCAGCCAGCAGATCCGCGTGCTGGAAGACCGCCTGGGAGTGGTGTTGCTGGAGCGTGAGCGCCTTGGCATGCGGCTGACCGAGGCAGGCGCCAGCGTGTTCCCCAGGCTGCGCGAAGCGTTTCTTCAAATCGACCAGGCCATGCACGACCTGGAAAGCACCAAGGCAAGACGGAGCCTGACCGTCAGCACGGTCGCCACGTTTGCAGCATCCTGGCTGGTGCCCCGGCTGGGGCGTTTCAAGCAATTGCACCCGGACATCGAAATCCGCGTGGAGGCCACGTCGGAACTGGTGGACCTGCGGCGCGACCGGGTGGACGTGGCCTTGCGCCATGGGCTGGGAGACTATCCGGGGCTGGAGGTTCTCCCCCTCATGGCGCCGGTTCTGACACCCGTCGCCTCGCCGGGATTCCTGAAGGCGCACGGGGCAGTGATCCATGAGGCCGGCGATTGCCTCAGCTACCCCCTGCTGCATGACGGCGACCGCGCAGACTGGCCGCTCTGGCTGAAAGCGCATGGCGTGGCGGGCGACCTGCGCGCGGAGCGCGGCAGCGCCTTTGACGATGACTTCCTGCTGATCCGTGCGGCAGAGGCTGGCCAGGGCCTGGCGCTGGTGCCGCAGGCCTATGCCCAGGAAGAAATCGCGGCGGGCCGGCTCATCCAGGTGCTGGACAAGCCATGGCCCGCACGATTTGCCTACTACGCGGTGACGCGGCCCGGAGCGGCCGACCGCCCCGAAGTGCGCGCGTTCCTGGAATGGATTCGCGACGAGGCGGGAAAAAACCTGTCACCTCCCCAACCCTAGCCCAGCACGAGCCTTGCTAGCCTTGGCACATGCTGATCTCCGAACTCGCCCAGCTCACGGGCGTCTCCATCCACGCGCTGCGGCACTACGAGCGCGCGGGCCTGCTCAAGCCCCGGCGCCTGCCCAATGGCTACCGCGACTATCCGCGCTCGGCCCGGCGCGAGGTGGTGTTCATCGCCATGTCCCGCGCGCTGGGGTTCGGGCTGCCGCGCATTGCGGAGAACCTGCGCGCCTGGCGTGCGGGGCGCATAGGTCCCGGTGACCTGGCCGATGCCGTGCAGCAGCGCGTGCAGGAGATAGACGAGCAGATCGCCGCGCTGCAGGCCCAGCGCGCCCAGGCCCTGGACCATGTGCAGTGGCTGCGCGCCCGCCAGGCCGAGCGGGACTTGGCGCAGACGGCACCGGCCCCAGCCAGCACCCCCGACAAACCCGCCGCGCCCTGGCCGCGCGTGCGCCGCGCCGCTTCACCCACCACGAAGGAGACAAGCCATGACTGAACCGACCACCCACCCCACCCCATCCACCCAGGCGCTGCAGAAGGCCGTGCTGGCCATGCCCATGGCGCGCACCCTGGGCCTGCGCTTCGTGCGGGCCGAGCCCGGCGCCACCGAGCTGGAGATGCCGATTGCCGATGCCCTGTGCTTTCAGCCGGGCCAGTTGCAGGCCACGGCGATCTTTGCGCTGGGCGACTTTGCGGCGGTGTCAGCCGCAGGCTCCGTGCTACCGCCAGGCTGGGCCAATGCCACGGTGGACGGCAGCGTGAAGCTCTTCGCCCCCGCACGCGGCACCCACCTGCGGGCGCGCGGACGCGTGGTGGATGCCGGCCGCGTGCTCAGCATCTGCGCGGCGGACCTGTACGCGGTGGCCGAGGACGGTCATGAAACGCATTGCGCGACCTGGCTGGGGACGGCGCGCAATCTGGAGCCGAGGCCCGTGCGGGCCTGAGAACGATCCCCCGGTCTCCCCACCCCGTATGTCAGCGCCTGCGTCGTGGCGGTTGCGGGGTTGCAGTCCTGCCGAAGGACAGGACTGCCCCATTGCCTGATGCGGGTCAAAAACAGACCCGGCCAGTCAACTCATCCCCGCAGCTTCAACCGCCGCGCCTTCACCGCCGCAGCCAACTGCTCCAGCACAGGCACGGTCTGCTCCAGGCTGATGCAGGCATCGGTCACGGACACGCCATGCGCCAGCGGCTGGCCGTCCACGATGTCCTGCCGCCCTTCCTGCAGGTGGCTTTCGATCATCAGCCCCGTGATGCGGGCATCGCCACCGGCGATCTGCTGGGCCACGTCGGCCGCCACGTCGATCTGGCGGCGGTGCTGCTTGCTGCTGTTGGCGTGGGAGACATCGATCATGACCTGCGGGCGCAGGCCTGCGCCTTCCAGCAGGGCGCAGGCGGCCTGCACATGCTCGGCGCCGTAGTTGGGCTGCTTGCCGCCGCGCAGGATGACGTGGCAGTCGCCATTGCCGCGGGTCTCGAAGATGGCGGACTGGCCCATCTTGGTCATGCCCATGAAGGCGTGGGGCGCGCTGGCGGCCTGGATGGCGTCGCTGGCCACCTTGACGCCGCCGTCCGTGCCGTTCTTGAAGCCAACAGGGCAGGACAGGCCGCTGGCCAGTTGGCGGTGGCTCTGGCTTTCCGTGGTGCGCGCGCCGATGGCGCCCCAGCTGACCAGGTCGCTGATGAATTGCGGCGACAGCAGGTCCAGGAATTCCGTGCCCACGGGCAGGCCCAGGGCCAGCACGTCCAGCAGCAGGGCGCGGGCCATTTCCAGGCCTTCGTTGATGGCGAAGCTGCCGTCCAGGTGCGGGTCGTTGATATAGCCCTTCCAGCCCACGGTGGTGCGGGGCTTCTCGAAGTAGACGCGCATGACCACGAGCAGCTCGCCGGCCAGCGCGTCGGCCTGGGCCTTGAGCTGGCGCGCATAGTCCATGGCCTGGTCGTGGTCGTGGATGGAGCAGGGTCCGACGACGACGATGAGCCGGTCGTCCCGGCCCTGCAGCACGTCCGAGATGGCGGCGCGGCTGGTTTCCACCAGTTGCTGCGCGGCTTCGGGCGCGGGCAGCCATTCCTGCAGCAGGGCCGGGGTGATCAGGGGGCGCACGGCCTTGATGCGCAGGTCGTCGATGCGGGTGGTGTCGTGCGTGCTCAGGGGCACGGCACTGCGTTGTACGTGGGTGGGGGAGGTCATGGCGCTATTGTCGCGCCTTGAGGTTTCCCGACCGGGGCGGGGCAAGTGGCTTGCCCGCCCCTTGGCCTCGACTTACTGAGCCGCCGGTGCCGGTGCCGCTGCTGGCGCAGGCGCAGGTGCGGACTCTGGCGCAGCAGGCACAGCGGCCGGTGCCGCGCCGTACTGCCAGCCCGCAGGCAGCAGGCCGTCGACCCAGTGCAGGCGCCAGGCCATCAGCGCCAGTAAGGCCACCACGGCCAGCGCCACCAGGGTGTTGCGCAGGCCGTTGCCTTCCGCATAGGGATCGCCCGCCGTGCGCCGTGCGCCCACGGGCACCTTGGCAGTCTGCGACAGGCTGCGGCCCAGCGGCAGGTTGATGCGCATGCGGCCGTTGATGGCCCAGCCGCTGGCGTCCAGGATGGGCCCCAGGCTGCGCTGGCGCAGCTTGAGCCAGGCAATCATCATGCTGGGCCCGGAGATGGCCGCGATGAGGCCGACCAGGGCCACGGGAATCCAGGGCCCCAGGTCGATGAACTTGCCGAAGATGCCCACCAGCACGGCGCTGATGGAGCCCAGGGCCACGCCCAGGGCGGCCACGGTGCCCACATCGGTCTTGCGCGATGCGGCCGCAGCCGTGGCGGCTGTGGCGTTGGCCGCAGCGGTGCCGGGCGCCGTGACCAGCTGGCCGGCCTGCGTGCCCAGGCTGGCGGTCACGCCCTCTTCCTTGGCCGAGGCGCGCTTGGCCACCTGTTCCTCCACCATGCGCAGGAATTTCTTGTAGGGCAGGAAGAAGGCCTGGCCGATGCTGGTGGGGTTCTCGATGAGCTTGACGATGGTGGCGTCCCAGTCGTTGCCCGCGCGGTCATAGAACACGCCGTTGCGGCCCACGAAGAGAAAGTCCACATCGCCCGCCGTGAAGGCCGCGACGATGGCTTTCTTCTTGCCCTCGCGCCGCAGCTCGCAGTAGGCCAGGCAGGTCTTGGCGCGGCCGGCCAGCGCGGCGTGGGCGGCGGTGTCGCTCACTTCCACGGTCAGGTCGCAGCTGCGCGCATCCAGGTAGAGCGTGCCGGCCTGGAAGGCCGCGCCCTCGCGCCGGTAGAAGCTGCTGAACGAGACGAAGTTGTTGAGCAGCGCCAGCAGGTCGCGCTGCAGGCGGATCAGCTTTTCCAACGCCACGGCCTGCAGGCTGTGTTCCTTCTCGGACTCGTCCTGGGCGATGAGGTCCAGCAGCGCGGCTTCCTGCCCGCCGTCCAGCAGCGCCTGCACCTCCTGTTGAGGCAGGGCATCGAGCGGTGTGGCGGGCCTTGCCGCCAGCCATTGGCGGCAGGGCTGCAGCGCGGCCTTGACCTGTTCCCATTGCGCGGCGCTGATCTCCTGCAGGTCTTCGCCCAGCACGGGCTGCACGGCCTGCTCGCGCAGGGCCTGCAGCGCACCGGCCCAGGCGGGGTTGACACCCTGGGCCAGCGGCAGCGCGCGGTCGGCCGCCACGGCGGCCAGCGGCAGGGCGGCAATGGCCTGGGCGCCACTGTCCAGCACTTCGCGGCCCAGGGCGGCATAGCCTTCGATGGAGGGGTTGAGCGGGTCCTGCGCGCGCGTGTCGAAGGCGGCCAGGCGTGTGCGCGCGAAGAAGTCGTCCACCTTGGCCTGCACCGCGTCCACGGCGCGGGCTGCGGCCAGGGCCTGGTCGCGCTCGGCAATGCCGCAGCCCAGCGCCTCGGCGCCTGCATGCCAGTCGCGCAGGGAGCGCAGGTCGGCATAGAAGGACTCGGCCTGCTTGCGCGCGATGCCGGCCACGCCATCGGCGCCCGCCGCCGTGCCATAGGCCTTGCCGATGCGCTCGACCAGAGCGGCCAGCGCCTTGTCGTCCCCGGCGGTGGCGGGGCTGACGATGCCGTCGCCATTGAAGCGCATGGCTGCCAGGGAGGCCAGGCGCTCGCGCACCTGGGCCAGGCTCAGCGCGGAGCCGCCGGCCTGGCCGGACAGGGCCAGCATGCGCTCGGCCTCGGCATGCAGCAGAGCGCCCTGCTCGCTATCGCGCTCCAGGCTGGACAGTTGCAGCACGTCGCCGCCATCGGCCAGCACCTGCGGGTCGCGAACGCGCGCCACGGCCCATTGGCAGGCGGCGATCAGTTCGGGCGGGCGGATGCGTCCGTCCTTGTCCTCGTCGATCAGGTCCAGCGTGTCGCTGTCGAACTCGATGCCGCGCGTGGGGCAGGCCAGGGCCACCCACAGCTTCTGGTCCAGCTCGCCGATGTGCGCAATGTCCTGCCCGGTGCGTATGACCACCTGGTCCACTCCACCGGCGCGAAAAAACTCCCAAGCATGTTGCTGCTGCATGAAACACCCAACGGCCACTTTGGCCAACATTCAAAAACGGAAAACGAAAAACCGAAAAAGGGCCGCAGTTTAAAAGTCATTCGGCCTGCTCAATTGAAGACATTTGTCAACGATGGGCGTCAGCACAGGCTGTCAGGGCTGGCGCTTTGTGTAAAAATAAAAGCACTGAATAGATACTTTATTGCCTCCATGCCCTCCAACTCCACCGCGTCGGCCCCTCAACAAGGCCGGGACAAGCTGCACCTGCAGCTGGCGCGGCTGTTCCGCAGCAAGGTGTCCACGGGCGCCTGGCCCATAGGCAGCGCCATTCCCACGGTGCAGGAGCTGGAGGCGCTGCATGGCGTGTCGCGCACCACGGTGCGCATGGCGCTGGGTGCCCTGGTGGCAGAGGGCCTGCTGCTCACGCGCAAGCGCGGCGGCACGCGGGTGATTGCGGCGCCCTACAAGCCGCCGTCCTTCCTGCTGCCTACCAGCTGGAAGGAGCTGGTGGCCTTTGGCGCCCACATCGGCCAGATCACCCTGCACACCGGGCGCGACTGCCTGCCGCCGATTCCCGAAGGCTTCCCCGACGTGGGCCGCATGGCCCCCGCCTACGTGCACCTGCTGCGTGTGTACGACCATGACGCGGCGCGGTTCTGCCTGTCCCAGCTCTACCTGGAGCAGCAGCTGTTTCCCGAGATCGAGGCCCAGCTGGAGCACAGCTCCCTGGCCGTGGCCCTGAGCAGCGACCCCTCGCGCATTGCCGTGGCGCGCCAGCACCTGAGCGTGGCGCCGGCCGACGAACTGGCAGCCGAGCACCTGGGCGTGGCCCTGGGCACGCCGCTGATGCAGGCGCTGCGCTGGGCCTGCAACGCCGACGGGCTGCTGATCTACTGGGCGCGGGTGCGTTTTCTCAGCGAGTACGTGCATATGGAAATGGATCTTCTGAAATGAACCCCACCCCCTCCTCCCCGGCTTGCCGCCCGCATGCGGGCCGCGTGGCCTGGATCACCGGTTCGACCAGCGGCATCGGCCTGGCCGTGGCGCGCCATCTGGCCAGCGAGGGCGCGGCCATTGCGCTGCATGGCCAGGCAGCCGCATCGGCCGAGACCGATGCGCTGGTGCGCGAGATCGCCCAGGCCCACGGCGTGCCGGTGCGCCACTACGGGCTGGACCTGCGCGACGGCAGCGCCATCGCCCCGCTGGCCCGGCGCATTGCGGCCGAGATGGGCGCCATCGACATCCTGGTCAACAACGCAGGCATGCAGCATGTCAGCCCGCTGCTCGAATTCCCGGCCGGCAAGTGGGACGAGCTGCTGGCCGTCAATCTCTCGGCCCCCTTCCACGCCATCCAGGCCTGCGCGCCGCAGATGCTGGAGCGCGGCTGGGGCCGCATCATCAATATCGCCTCGGTCAGCGGGCTGGTGGGCGTGGCGCGCAAGCCGGCCTATGTGGCCAGCAAGCACGGGCTGATCGGCCTGACCAAGTCGGTGGCGCTGGAGTTCGCCACCACGCCCGTGACCTGCAACGCCATCTGCCCCGGCTGGGTGCTGACGCCGCTGGTGCAAAGGCAGATCGATGCGCTGGCCGCGCGCGAAGGGCTGGATGCCGACGCGGCGGCCCGCCAGTTGCTGGGCGCCAAGCAGCCCTCCCAGGCCTTCGTGACCGTGGAGCAGGTGGCAGCGCTGGCCGGTTTCCTGGCCAGCGAGCAGGCCGCCCAGGTGCGCGGCGCACACTGGAACATGGACGGCGGCTTTGCCGCCGCCTGACCCCGCCACGCCTCGCCCTGCCCCGCCAAACCCCTTTTCATACCAACGACAGACAAACCCAACCAGGAGAGACAGATGTCCTTGAACGAAACCCATGACGCAGGCCTGCGCAGCTGGGTGGCCTCGGCCAACACCGGCGCCAGCGACTTTCCCATCCAGAACCTGCCCTACGCGGTGTTCCGCCGCGCAGGCAGCCAGGAGGCCTGGCGCGGCGGCGTGGCCATTGGCGACCAGGTGCTGGACCTGGCGCGCGCCAGTGCCCTCAAGGCGCTGGGCGATGCCGTGCAGCCGCAGCTGGAAGCCGCTTCGCAACAGCACCTGAACGGCTTCATGGCCATGGGACCGGCCGCCTGGTCGGCCCTGCGCCTGGCGCTGTCGCGCGCGCTGCGCGAAGGCGCTGCCGCACAGGCGGCGCTCAAGGATTGCCTGGTGGCCCAGTCCGACGTGGAGTACACGGTGCCGGCCCAGGTCGGCGACTACACGGACTTCTACACCTCGGTGCACCACGCCACCAACGTCGGCAAGCTGTTCCGCCCGGACAACCCGCTGATGGAGAACTACAAGTGGGTGCCGATCGGCTACCACGGCCGTGCGTCCAGCCTGCGCGTGTCGGGCGTGGACTTCCGCCGCCCCATGGGCCAGTTGAAGGCGCCCGACGCCGCCGCGCCCGCCCTCAAGCCCTGCGCACGCCTGGACTACGAGCTGGAGATGGGCATCTACACCGGCGCCGGCAACGCCTGGGGCGAGGCGATTTCCATGGACGAGGCAGAGAACCACATCTTCGGCCTGTGCCTGCTCAACGACTGGTCGGCGCGCGACATCCAGGCCTGGGAATACCAGCCGCTGGGCCCCTTCCTGTCGAAGAACTTCGCCACCACGGTCTCGCCCTGGATCGTGACGCTGGAGGCGCTGGAGCCCTACCGCACCGCCTTCACGCGGCCCGCCGCAGATCCCCAGCCCCTGCCCTACCTCAGCTCGGCCGCCAATTCCGAGCGCGGCGCGTTCGACGTGCAGTTGAGCGTGGCGCTGGAGACCGGCCGCATGCGCGCCGAAGGCCAGGCCGCCCAGCAGATCACCCACACCAGCTATCGCCACGCCTACTGGACCATGGCCCAGCTGGTGGCCCACCACAGCGTCAACGGCTGCGACCTGCAGCCCGGCGACCTGCTGGGCACGGGCACGCTGTCCGGCCCCACCTCCAGCGAGGCCGGTGCGCTGCTGGAGCTGACCGAAGGCGGCAAGAAGCCCGTGGCGCTGGCCAATGGCGAGAGCCGCACCTTCCTGCAGGATGGCGATGCCGTGATCCTGCGCGGCTGGTGCGAGAAGCCGGGCGCCGCGCGCATCGGCTTCGGCGAGTGCCGCGCCACGGTGCTGCCCGCGCGCCAGGCCTGATGGCAAAGGCAGATCGATCGGCGCCGATGGATCGGCCCGATTGATCTGCGCGATGGATCTGCGCGATGGATCTGACCGATTGATTCACCCGATCGATCCGCCCGAATGTCGTGATTCCGACAGCCATGAGTGCATGACACAATTGCTGACATGCCCGCCCCATCGGAAGACGCCATCTCAGCACCTCCCGCCACCATCGACTTCGGAAGGCAGGCGGCCCCTGCTCGGCAGGAGCCCGCCTTTGCCGAGCCCGGCACTGCCGACACTCCAAAGAGCCCCAGCAAACTGCCGCCCTCGATAGCCAGCGCCTTCGCCGCCGCAGCCTATGCGCTGCAGCACGGCGATGACGCCGCTGCCCCCAACGAGCGGGCAGGCGCCGGCGCACATTCCGGCGTCACCAGCTTCATGGGCGGACAGGGCACCGGCCTGATGCCTGGCCTGTACGCCAGCCTGATTGGCGAGCCCTCGCGCGACTACTACCTGCGCCTGTTCGAGCGCTTCGACGCGCTGGGCAAGCCCTTGCCTACCTGGAACCTGGCCGCAGGCCTGTTCACCCTGCCCTGGTGCGGGCTGCGCGGGCTGTGGCAAGAGGGCGGCCTCTATGCGCTGGCCGCCGGCGGCACGGGCCTGGTCTGGGGCCTGCTGCTGCGACCCGCGCTGGGCCTGCCCCCGGCGATTGCCCACGGCATCGATGCCACGCTGATCCTGCTGGCCATTGCCATTCCCGGCCTGGGCGCCAATGCCCTGTACTGGCACCATGTGCGCCGCCACACGCTGCAAGCCATTGGCGAGGCCCCCAACATGGCCGCAGCGCACGAACGCCTGGCCCGCCGCGCGGCCACGCCCCTGCGCAAGCGGCTGTCCGTGGCGGCCGGTGCGGTGCTTGCCGCCGCTGCCGGTGCAGGCATCTGGGCGCTGTCGGGCACGCCGCATTTCATGGCGGCACAGACGGAGGTGATTCCGTCCGAAGCCATACCGGCCGCTGCACCAGTTTCGCCAGTTGCACCAGCCGTGGCGCCAACGCCCGCCGCAGCCGTAGCTGCCGTTGAAACGCCAAGGACGGAACCGGCGCCCACTCCCGCCCCCACTCCCACTCCC
>NZ_LZZV01000063.1:0-768 GCF_014170385.1 Delftia sp. UME58 | reverse complement strand
CCTCGTGCCAATCGGGCGGCTGCGCAGCGATGATGGTCGAGCCGAACTGTTGTTCGTCACGGCCGGCCGCAGCTTGCTGCAGTTGCAGGAAGTCAGCGTCGTATTCGAGGTCCTCCCCGCAGGGCAGACGTGAATCGAGTGTATTGAGGATATCGGCGAAGTCCATAGTCATTGCTTAGATGCCTTGGGATGCTGCCTGGATACAACCACTACGCTCCGCGCTGCTTCACGGAAGGGAGAATTCTAGGCACGTCTTTCCGTATGCAACGAACAACTAACAACTTCAGATTTTTCTTACAGCCAGCTAACAACCACCTAAACAATTGAACACTTCTGGCCCTGCTACGCTGATGTTTTGACATATTCCTTACGGGGACAGGACACGTGCGCAAGCGTTGTTACTGAATCGTAAAAAACACAAAAGCATGTGATAGCGCTTCTCGACCGCTTTCCGCGATGCCTACAATCGGCGCTCACGCTGGCGGCAGACCGGCGCGCATCCAGAATCAGAGACAGAAACCCCCGGCTCCGGCACGGCCATCACGGCCAAGCCCGCCCTTTGCAAGCGGCCCCGTTGCGTGGCCGGCCATCCCTTTGCAGTCATTGCGGCACGCGCCGGTTGCGCGTCCGCGAACATCCAGAACAGCAAGCGCAGCATCAGGTGAATTCTCATAAGGAGACGATGAGATGGATCGCAATGTGCCAAGCGAACGTGTCGTCAAGGCGCATACGCCCTTGCCGCCGGAGCAACTGAAGTTCCGGAGCGTC
>NZ_LZZV01000062.1:0-1446 GCF_014170385.1 Delftia sp. UME58 | reverse complement strand
TTCTTGGGGTGCTTACTTAAGTGGTTCTTTAGGGCTACTTATGTGATTTTTGTTGGGCGTGTCTTAGGTTTTCTTGGGACTTGCTTTAGATCTTCGTGGGACTTGCCCTAGATCTTCGTGGGACGCTCGTCGCCGGGGTCGGGTGGGTGGCGCGCGCCCACGATTGCGGTCCGGAGCGTTCGCTCCGGACTGCCCCTTCGTCATCTTCGTTGCGGCCTACGGCCGCTGCCTTCAGATTCCCTCGGGCGCATCAAGGTTGCGCGCCACCCACCCGACCCCGGCGACGAGCTGCGCCATCTTGGTTCGCGCGCTGCTAGAGCGCCGTTTACTGACGAGATTTGCGGGGCCCGCCTCATGCGTCCGCGCGGGCGGACGCATTCTGCATACGCGTTGTTGATGCGTCGGGGCGATGGTCGCTTGCGCGCTGGTGGTGAGTGGTTTTCTTTTGGTCCCCGCAGTCAGTGGGGGAGGTGGAGCGACGGGTGGCGCGCGGCGCATAGCTGCTTGCTTTTTCGCACCTGTACGCGCGCCACCCGTCTAAAAGGGAGGGCGGTGACGGGATCCGGCGATGTCGCTCTTCTGACGGTTTGATCGTCGATCGCGAATGGGTCTTCAACCATGCATTGACCGTCAATCGTAGGATGGGTGGAGCGCGGCAAATCCGGTGTAAGAACGGCAACGCCGATCGCGCGCAACCCATCATGGTGGCAGGCATCGATGATGGGCTATGCGCGCAATGGCGGAATGCGCGATGGGTTGCGTGCGGCATACGTCCGTGTACTTGGGCCAACCGGAACGCACTCCACCCATCCTTGTATGTTTTTATAGCACTTACCGATCTCACGTCGGGGGTGCTGGGGACCGGGACGCACCCATCCATCAGCCGTCACTAGCGGACTGACGTTGGTAGATATCCCACCCCGCCCAAATACGTCGATTAAGAATCTAGCGGCCGTGACCGCCGATTGATCGCAAGACGAGGCTGCGCCTGTCCAGCGATCGGCATAAGCACGTGGGATCGCAAGTTCAGGTCCAGCACGCGTTGGATGCCTTGGCGCAGTTGGCAGATGCTCTTGATGGGGCCGCTCTGGTGACGGCCGTCACCCGCATCCCGTTCGCCTCTTCGGACGCAGTGGTGGCCTACGCGGGGCTAGACCCCAAGCCCAAAGAATCTGGAGCCTACAAAGGCCTGCGCAAACTCAGCAAGCAGGGCGATGCGGCCCTGAGAAGCCTTGCCTATAACGCGGCAACTTCAGCCAGCCGAACGGCTGCCTTCAAACCCCTCTATGCAGCGTTACGAGCCAAGGGCTGGGCCTCAACACAGGCCCTAAACATCATCGCCAGAAAACTCCTACGCATCGCCTTCGGCGTATGGAAATCGCGCAAACCCTTCGACGTCAATCGCTTTATCGCCAACCAGGCTTGCGCCAAACCATAGAATCTACG
>NZ_LZZV01000061.1:0-6788 GCF_014170385.1 Delftia sp. UME58 | reverse complement strand
ACGTCATCAAAGTTATAGGGTCAAGCCTCACGAGCAATTAGTACTGGTTAGCTTAACGCATTACTGCGCTTCCACACCCAGCCTATCAACGTCCTGGTCTTGAACGACTCTTCAGGGGGCTCAAGGCCCCGGCAGATCTCATCTTGAAACGAGTTTCCCGCTTAGATGCTTTCAGCGGTTATCTCTTCCACACTTAGCTACTCGGCAATGCCACTGGCGTGACAACCGATACACCAGAGGTGTGTCCACTCCGGTCCTCTCGTACTAGGAGCAGGCTTCCTCAAATCTGCAGCGCCCACGGAAGATAGGGACCAAACTGTCTCACGACGTTTTAAACCCAGCTCACGTACCTCTTTAAATGGCGAACAGCCATACCCTTGGGACCGACTACAGCCCCAGGATGAGATGAGCCGACATCGAGGTGCCAAACACCGCCGTCGATATGAACTCTTGGGCGGTATCAGCCTGTTATCCCCAGAGTACCTTTTATCCGTTGAGCGATGGCCCTTCCATTCAGAACCACCGGATCACTATGTCCTGCTTTCGCACCTGTTCGACTTGTCAGTCTCACAGTCAAGCACGCTTATGCCATTGCACTATCAGCACGATTTCCGACCGTACCTAGCGTACCTTCGAACTCCTCCGTTACACTTTGGGAGGAGACCGCCCCAGTCAAACTGCCCACCATGCACTGTCCCCGATCCGGATAACGGACCAAGGTTAGAACCGCAAACAAACCAGGGTGGTATTTCAAGGTTGGCTCCACGTGATCTAGCGACCACGCTTCAAAGCCTCCCACCTATCCTACACAGGCCGGTTCACAGATCAATGCAAAGCTACAGTAAAGGTTCATGGGGTCTTTCCGTCTAGCCGCGGGTAGATTGCATCATCACAAACACTTCAACTTCGCTGAGTCTCAGGAGGAGACAGTGTGGCCATCGTTACGCCATTCGTGCAGGTCGGAACTTACCCGACAAGGAATTTCGCTACCTTAGGACCGTTATAGTTACGGCCGCCGTTTACCGGGGCTTCGATCAAGAGCTTGCACCCCATCACTTAACCTTCCGGCACCGGGCAGGCGTCACACCCTATACGTCGACTTTCGTCTTTGCAGAGTGCTGTGTTTTTAATAAACAGTCGCAGCCACCGATTCTCTGCGACCCCATCATGCTAAGCGCGCAGGCGCTTCACACTACCGGGGTATACCTTCTCCCGAAGTTACGGTATCAATTTGCCGAGTTCCTTCTCCTGAGTTCTCTCAAGCGCCTTGGAATATTCATCCCGTCCACCTGTGTCGGTTTGCGGTACGGTCTCGTACAGCTGAAGCTTAGAGGCTTTTCTTGGAACCACTTCCAATCACTTCGCAAGCAATGCTCGCTCGTGCCACACCCTTGATTTACGCGCCCGGATTTGCCTAAGCGCCATCTTCGATGCAGCAACAGGGACATCCAACACCCTGATGATCTTCCGCGATCCGTCCCCCCATCGCACTGTACGACGGTACTGGAATATTAACCAGTTTCCCATCAGCTACGCATCTCTGCCTCGCCTTAGGGGCCGACTCACCCTGCGCCGATGAACGTTGCGCAGGAAACCTTGGACTTACGGCGAGGGGGCTTTTCACCCCCTTTATCGCTACTCATGTCAGCATTCGCACTTCTGATACCTCCAGCAGCCTTTACAAGCCACCTTCGCAGGCTTACAGAACGCTCTCCTACCGCGTGCACTAAAAGTGCACACCCGCAGCTTCGGTTTATCGCTTAGCCCCGTTACATCTTCCGCGCAGGACGACTCGATCAGTGAGCTATTACGCTTTCTTTAAAGGATGGCTGCTTCTAAGCCAACCTCCTGACTGTCTATGCCTTCCCACTTCGTTTCCCACTTAGCGATAATTCGGGACCTTAGCTGGCGGTCTGGGTTGTTTCCCTCTTGAGTCCGGACGTTAGCACCCGGTGCTCTGTCTCCCAAGCTGTACTTGCGGGTATTCGGAGTTTGCCATAGTTTGGTAAGTCGCCATGACCCCCTAGCTATAACAGTGCTCTACCCCCCGCAGTAATACTTGAGGCACTACCTAAATAGTTTTCGGAGAGAACCAGCTATTTCCAGATTTGTTTAGCCTTTCACCCCTATCCACAGCTCATCCCCTAATTTTTCAACATTAGTGGGTTCGGTCCTCCAGCACGTGTTACCGTGCCTTCAACCTGGCCATGGATAGATCATCTGGTTTCGGGTCTACACCCAGCGACTGAATCGCCCTATTCGGACTCGCTTTCGCTACGGCTTCCCTATTCGGTTAACCTTGCCACTGAATGTAAGTCGCTGACCCATTATACAAAAGGTACGCAGTCACCCCACAAGGAGGCTCCTACTGTTTGTATGCATACGGTTTCAGGATCTATTTCACTCCCCTTCCGGGGTTCTTTTCGCCTTTCCCTCACGGTACTGGTTCACTATCGGTCGATCACGAGTATTTAGCCTTGGAGGATGGTCCCCCCATCTTCAAACAGGATTTCACGTGTCCCGCCCTACTTGTCTTACGCTTAGTTCCACACACAAGATTTCGCCTACAGGGCTATCACCTGCTACGGCCGGACTTTCCATTCCGTTCGACTATCTTGCGTGCTAAAACGTAAAGGCTCTTCCGATTTCGCTCGCCACTACTTTCGGAATCTCGGTTGATTTCTTTTCCTCGAGCTACTGAGATGTTTCAGTTCACCCGGTTCGCTTCCACTAGCCTATGTATTCAGCTAGGGATACTGCATTGCTGCAGTGGGTTTCCCCATTCGGACATCTACGGATCAAAGCTTGTTTGCCAGCTCCCCGTAGCTTTTCGCAGGCTACTACGTCCTTCATCGCCTGTGATCGCCAAGGCATCCACCATATGCACTTAGTCGCTTGATCCTATAACGCTGTAGGCTATAGGACCTGAGTATTAGCGTTTGTGCCGTTCATAAGTTTCAAAGCAGTCTGAGGTTATTCACCTCAGTCTTGAGAACTTGGAACAAAATAATGCAATCACAACCCGTACTTATCTTCTTCGACTTGCGTCGAGTACTTGATAAGTACATTTCGTTGTGCTTCTTCCAGATTGTTAAAGAACGAATATAGCTGTTGAGTAAAACCCAACTCATAACGCTGCAAGCAGCGCTATGAGTTAGCTTCTACGTGGGGTCAAGCATTCTTGACCCCAGCTACAAAAAACAACCGATAAGAGTGGACACTTAATACGAGCACTTAAGCTCTGAAAGGAGGTGATCCAGCCGCACCTTCCGATACGGCTACCTTGTTACGACTTCACCCCAGTCATGAATCCTACCGTGGTAATCGCCCCCCTTGCGGTTAGGCTAACTACTTCTGGTAAAACCCACTCCCATGGTGTGACGGGCGGTGTGTACAAGACCCGGGAACGTATTCACCGCGACATGCTGATCCGCGATTACTAGCGATTCCGACTTCACGCAGTCGAGTTGCAGACTGCGATCCGGACTACGATCGGGTTTCTGGGATTGGCTCCCCCTCGCGGGTTGGCGACCCTCTGTCCCGACCATTGTATGACGTGTGAAGCCCTACCCATAAGGGCCATGAGGACTTGACGTCATCCCCACCTTCCTCCGGTTTGTCACCGGCAGTCTCATTAGAGTGCCCTTTCGTAGCAACTAATGACAAGGGTTGCGCTCGTTGCGGGACTTAACCCAACATCTCACGACACGAGCTGACGACAGCCATGCAGCACCTGTGTTCCGGTTCTCTTGCGAGCACTTCCAAATCTCTTCGGAATTCCAGACATGTCAAGGGTAGGTAAGGTTTTTCGCGTTGCATCGAATTAATCCACATCATCCACCGCTTGTGCGGGTCCCCGTCAATTCCTTTGAGTTTTAATCTTGCGACCGTACTCCCCAGGCGGTCAACTTCACGCGTTAGCTGCGCTACTAAGGCCCGAAGGCCCCAACAGCTAGTTGACATCGTTTAGGGCGTGGACTACCAGGGTATCTAATCCTGTTTGCTCCCCACGCTTTCGTGCATGAGCGTCAGTGTTATCCCAGGAGGCTGCCTTCGCCATCGGTGTTCCTCCGCATATCTACGCATTTCACTGCTACACGCGGAATTCCACCTCCCTCTGACACACTCTAGCTCGGTAGTTAAAAATGCAGTTCCAAAGTTAAGCTCTGGGATTTCACATCTTTCTTTCCGAACCGCCTGCGCACGCTTTACGCCCAGTAATTCCGATTAACGCTTGCACCCTACGTATTACCGCGGCTGCTGGCACGTAGTTAGCCGGTGCTTATTCTGCAGGTACCGTCAGTTTCACGGGGTATTAGCCCATGACGTTTCTTTCCTGCCAAAAGTGCTTTACAACCCGAAGGCCTTCATCGCACACGCGGGATGGCTGGATCAGGGTTTCCCCCATTGTCCAAAATTCCCCACTGCTGCCTCCCGTAGGAGTCTGGGCCGTGTCTCAGTCCCAGTGTGGCTGGTCGTCCTCTCAAACCAGCTACGGATCGTCGCCTTGGTGAGCCGTTACCCCACCAACTAGCTAATCCGATATCGGCCGCTCTAATAGTGCAAGGTCTTGCGATCCCCTGCTTTCCCCCGTAGGGCGTATGCGGTATTAGCTACGCTTTCGCGTAGTTATCCCCCGCTACTAGGCACGTTCCGATACATTACTCACCCGTTCGCCACTCGCCACCAGACCGAAGTCCGTGCTGCCGTTCGACTTGCATGTGTAAGGCATCCCGCTAGCGTTCAATCTGAGCCAGGATCAAACTCTTCAGTTTAATCTCTGTATTTGTTTCGTATTCTTGGTCCGAATAAATCCGAACCAGGTCATACGTCGCTACTCAAAGGAAGTGAGGTATGTTCTTAAACTTGACGTCTAAGGTACTTCACTTCTAGTGAGCACTTGATTTCATTGTGCTTGTGAAGAGGCCAGGGTTTAACGCCTAACCTAATCACAGTGCATCGCATCAAGCGCCCACACTTATCGGTTGTTTAATTGTTAAAGAGCGGTACTGCTAAATTCTTCACTGCCATTTCGCTGAACCCGCCAGCTTCGCGCTGCTTTCGCTTTGCGTCGCTTGCTGTGTCAGCAGCAGAGAAACGAGATTATGAAGGGATTTTTATCGCTTGTCAAATCAGTGTCGTATTTGTTTGCACTTTCGCGCTTCAACCACTTCACTGCCCGACCAACGTGACCCCTTCAGGCCTCACCAGCGCTTTCGCACCAGCTTCTCTCTTCCTAGCAACTATCGAAACGTCGGGGTAAACCCTGATTTTTCGGTAGCAGCCAAGCCCGAAACTATAACATCATTTTTGCAGATCTTGCAACCGGCTTTTGCCTGACTTGCATCTTATCTTGCAAACCTACTGTTCGCTGGATCTCTCCATCTTTACAGCAGAGAAGTATAGGTTCTCACTCTATATAAAAGAGAAACCCCGCAGGATCACCTGTGGGGTTTTCGGAATAAAAGCCTGACGATGACCTACTTTCACAGACGTCCGTCCACTATCATCGGCGCGAAGGCGTTTCACTGTCCTGTTCGGGATGGGAAGGAGTGGTACCACCTTGCTATGGTCATCAGGCGTAACTTGTTGAGCTGCTGCGTATGAACGCAACCGCTCCAATCTTGGAAGAAACACAACGTGTGGTGATCAGAGACTAGCTCGATGATCACGCACAGGGGGGTGTAATTGGTGTTGGCTGGCTGCCGACGGTGCAGCCAGATTTTGTATTGAACGACACTTGGAACGCTATATCACCAGGTCAATAACCATCAGTGTTATAGGATCAAGCCTCACGAGCAATTAGTATCGGTTAGCTTAACGCATTACTGCGCTTCCACACCCGACCTATCAACGTCCTGGTCTCGAACGACTCTTTAGGGGGATCAAGTCCCCGGGATACCTAATCTTCAGACGAGTTTCCCGCTTAGATGCCTTCAGCGGTTATCTCTTCCGTACTTAGCTACCCGGCAATGCCATTGGCATGACAACCGGTACACCAGAGGTACGTCCACTCCGGTCCTCTCGTACTAGGAGCAGGCTCCGTCAAGTATCCAACGCCCACGGCAGATAGGGACCAAACTGTCTCACGACGTTTTAAACCCAGCTCACGTACCTCTTTAAATGGCGAACAGCCATACCCTTGGGACCGGCTACAGCCCCAGGATGAGATGAGCCGACATCGAGGTGCCAAACACCGCCGTCGATATGAACTCTTGGGCGGTATCAGCCTGTTATCCCCAGAGTACCTTTTATCCGTTGAGCGATGGCCCTTCCATTCAGAACCACCGGATCACTATGTCCTGCTTTCGCACCTGTTCGACTTGTCAGTCTCACAGTCAAGCACGCTTATGCCATTGCACTATCAGCACGATTTCCGACCGTACCTAGCGTACCTTCGAACTCCTCCGTTACACTTTGGGAGGAGACCGCCCCAGTCAAACTGCCCACCATGCACTGTCCCCGATCCGGATAACGGACCAAGGTTAGAACCGCAAACAAACCAGGGTGGTATTTCAAGGTTGGCTCCACGTGATCTAGCGACCACGCTTCAAAGCCTCCCACCTATCCTACACAGGCCGGTTCACAGATCAATGCAAAGCTACAGTAAAGGTTCATGGGGTCTTTCCGTCTAGCCGCGGGTAGATTGCATCATCACAAACACTTCAACTTCGCTGAGTCTCAGGAGGAGACAGTGTGGCCATCGTTACGCCATTCGTGCAGGTCGGAACTTACCCGACAAGGAATTTCGCTACCTTAGGACCGTTATAGTTACGGCCGCCGTTTAC
>NZ_LZZV01000060.1:0-781 GCF_014170385.1 Delftia sp. UME58 | reverse complement strand
GGGGGTATAGCTCAGCTGGGAGAGCGCTTGCATGGCATGCAAGAGGTCAGCGGTTCGATCCCGCTTACCTCCACCAGTCAACAGCGAAGAACGTAGTTTGCAAGTCCAAGTCCCCTTCGTCTAGAGGCCTAGGACATCACCCTTTCACGGTGAGTACAGGGGTTCGAATCCCCTAGGGGACGCCAGTTTTTCTGGCACGCAGTTTGTAGTAGCAGTAGATATGTGCAGTTGAAGTGACAAAGTAGTTGAGTAAGCCGCTGCGGAGCGGTAGTTCAGTTGGTTAGAATACCGGCCTGTCACGCCGGGGGTCGCGGGTTCGAGCCCCGTCCGCTCCGCCAAAAGCTCTCTCGCTCTGGGTCTTTCAAGAGCTCCGTCTTCGGGGCTTTTTGCTTTTATAGAGTGTGAGACCTTGTTGTCTGTAGTGTGAGACATCAGGGCGCCCTGTGGGGGTATAGCTCAGCTGGGAGAGCGCTTGCATGGCATGCAAGAGGTCAGCGGTTCGATCCCGCTTACCTCCACCAGTATTCAGTACCGTAGTAAAGTTGTTTTGCAGTTCTGTTCAGTTCAGGTCCCCTTCGTCTAGAGGCCTAGGACATCACCCTTTCACGGTGAGTACAGGGGTTCGAATCCCCTAGGGGACGCCAGCTTTTCTGGCATGTAGTACCAAGCTGCCAGTAGATATGTGCAGTTGAAGTGACAAAGTAGTTGAGTAAGCCGCTGCGGAGCGGTAGTTCAGTTGGTTAGAATACCGGCCTGTCACGCCGGGGGTCGCGGGTTCGAG
>NZ_LZZV01000059.1:0-637 GCF_014170385.1 Delftia sp. UME58 | reverse complement strand
GATAACAATCGATTGCGCCTTGGCCACTTCGGCCGAGACTTCCTCGATTACCACCGCTTTCTCTTGACGATTGAGACTCACGGTTTGAACACTCCATCAAAAGACGCCTGGGGCCTGAGCCTTGCGCGTCAACCGAATGCGGCGCCTGGTCGAGTTCTTCGTGTAAAGAAATCTTCCTGGGGACGCCGTCTACGCTGGATCCGAACTATGTGAGCTTCGGGATTAAGCGGGGCAACGGGGAACCTGCTTTCATAGAAGGGAGGACCCTTCCACTACCCTGCTCCAGCGGTCTTTGACAGCAACATCCGGAGGAATCCGGATGCAGCCCAAAGTACGTTTACTGCTGTTGGCTTAGTTGGAAGCCGACAGCGAGGCAATTTCAACGCGAGCACCGCCGCCCATCGTGGACGAAACGGCCAGCTTGCGCAGGTAAATGCCCTTGGCAGCTGCGGGACGAGCCTTTTGCAGGGCGTCGACCAGAGCGGCCAGGTTGGTTTGCAGCTGTTCCACGCCGAACGACGCGCGGCCGATCGTTGCGTGGATGATGCCAGCCTTGTCGGTACGGTACTGAACCTGACCGGCCTTGGCGTTCTTGACAGCGGTGGCGACGTCAGGCGTCACGGTGCCGACCTTCGGG
>NZ_LZZV01000058.1:0-806 GCF_014170385.1 Delftia sp. UME58 | reverse complement strand
TAGGTCGGGGCCAGCGAGCAGCCCGCCAGGGCCGCCGCCAGGGAAACAGACAATAAAGTTCTCATCTGGAATTTCATTACGGTTGTCCTTCGGCGGACACTTCCTGCGAGCCGTTGGCGCTCGCGTCGTGCTTGTCTTGGTTTTCGCTCATGCGCTTGACCTTGAACAAGCGCAGCATGATCACGAAGAAGGCCGGGACGAAGAAGATCGCCAGGAACGTGCCGGTCAGCATGCCGCCGATCACGCCCGTGCCGATGGCGTTCTGGCTGCCCGAACCGGCGCCCGTCGAGATCGCCAGCGGGGTCACGCCCAGGATGAACGCCAGGGACGTCATCAGGATGGGACGCAGACGTTGGCGGGCGGCATGGATCGCCGATTCCGTCAGGCTGGCGCCGGCCTCGAAGTGCTCCTTGGCGAACTCCACGATCAGGATGGCGTTTTTGGCCGCCAGCCCCACTGTGGTGAGCAGCCCCACCTGGAAGTACACGTCGTTGGACAGCCCCCGCATCAACGTCGCCAGCAGCACGCCGATGATCCCCAGCGGCACCACCAGCATGACCGCGGTGGGGATGGACCAGCTTTCATACAGCGCGGCCAGGCACAGGAACACCACGATCAGGGAAATGGCGTAGAGCGCCGGCGCTTGCGAACCCGACAGGCGTTCTTCGAACGACAGGCCCGTCCATTCGAAACCCACGCCCACCGGCAACTTGGCCGCCAGCTTTTCCATTTCGTCCATCGCCGCGCCCGAGCTGTAGCCCGGCGCCGCCTGGCCCTGGATGTTGTAGGACGGCACGCCGTTATAG
>NZ_LZZV01000057.1:0-14556 GCF_014170385.1 Delftia sp. UME58 | reverse complement strand
ATCACCACCACCGTGACCAGCCCCGACACGGCCACCACCAGGGCCATCAGGATCTCCTTGACCGACTGCCGTCCCAGCGAACGGAAGAACTGCGGCCCGCTCTCGAAGCCCACGGCATAGATGAACAGCGCAAACAGCACCGCCTTGATGCCCGAATCGATGGTCACCCCCACCTGGCTGATCAGCACCGCCGCCAGCAGCGACCCCGCCACGCCCCCCAGCTGGAACGACCCGAACCTGAACTTGCCCACCCAGTAACCGAGCGCCAAGGCCGCAAACAGCGCGATTTCCGGAGCCTGATGAAAGATGCTTCTGAGAAAGTCCACAGCCACCTCTGCTTCTGGGTTGAGTCCACGGCGGCGCAAGGGAACGGGTAAACGGGAACGGCTGCCCGCGAAGGGCAGGGGGCTTGCGTGCGCGTGGATCTGGGGGAAACGTGTGTCGCTATTAGAAAATGCCTATCGATATTTGATGAATGCGGTGGATTTCGTATTCATCAATATTCAATTGGATATGGCGTTTTCATTGGCTTGCTTGAATCAGTATCTTGTCGAAAACAGAGCCACTATTCATGACAAAAAGGAGTGGCGATGTAGGACTTGGCCGTCAGCCTGGAGGCGGCTTATGTCGTAGGACCTGGATAAGCAGGGCTGCACGGGCCGCCCTGCGCCTGGGCAGACCCTGTGCCATTCACGCTCTCAAAAAATATCCGGCTCCGGCACAGCGCTCCCAAAGCCCGTCTCCAGAAAATCAAAATTGCATCCTTCATTTGCCTGCAGGATATGGCGGCCGAACAGCCAGCCGTAGCCGCGCTCGTAGCGCGCGGGCGGGGGAGTCCATGCGGCGCGGCGGGTGGCGAGTTCTGAGTCGCTGACTTCCAGGTGGATGCGGCGGGCCGGCACGTCCACCGTGATGCGGTCGCCCGTGCGCACCAGGGCCAGCGGCCCGCCCACGGCGGACTCGGGCGAGCAGTGCAGCAGGCAGCCGCCGTAGCTGGTGCCGCTCATGCGGGCGTCGGACAGGCGCAGCATGTCTTTCACGCCTTGCTTGAGCAGCCTGGTGGGAATGGGCAGCATGCCCCATTCGGGCATGCCTGCGCCCTTGGGGCCGGCGTTGCGCAGCACCAGGATGTCTTCGCCGTTCACGTCGAGATGGGGGTCGTCCACGGCCTGCTTGAGGCTGGGGTAGTCGTCGAACACCAGGGCGCGCCCCGTGTGGCGCAGCAGGTGCGGGACGCAGGCGCTGGGCTTGATGACCACGCCGTCCGGCGCCAGGTTGCCGCGCAGCACGGCCAGCGCCCCTTCGGCGTAGATGGGGCGGGACAGGGGGCGGATCACGTCGTCCTGGTGGACCTGGCTGCCCGCAATGTTCTCGCCCAGGGTCTTGCCGTTGACCGTCATGGCCCCGGTGTCCAGATGCGGGCGGATGCGTTCCAGCAGGGCGCGCAGGCCGCCTGCATAGAAGAAGTCCTCCATCAGATAGCGGTCGCCGCTGGGCCGGATGTTGGCGATCACGGGCACGCGGCGGCTGAAGGCGTCGAAGTCATCGAGGCTGACCGGATGGCCCGCGCGCCGCGACATGGCGATCAGGTGAATGATGGCGTTGGTGGAGCAGCCCATGGCCATGGCGCAGGCAATGCCGTTCTCGAAATGCGCACGCGTGAGCATGCGGGCGGGAGTGAGGTCTTCCCACACCATCTGCACGATGCGGCGGCCGCACTCGGCGCTCATGCGGATGTGGTTGGCGTCGGCGGCCGGAATGGACGAAGCGCCCGGCAGCGCCAGGCCCACGGCCTCGGCAATGCCCATCATGGTGGCCGCCGAGCCCATGGTCATGCAGGTGCCGTGGCTGCGGGCAATGCCGGCTTCCATCTCGCGCCAGGCCTGCTCGTCCAGGCGGCCGGCGCGGCGTTCGTCCCAGAACTTGAAGGCGTCCGAGCCCGAGCCCGAGCCCAGCACCTGCCCCTTCCAGTTGCCGCGCAGCATGGGGCCGGCCGGCAGGTAGATGAAGGGAAGGCCCATGGAGATCGCCCCCATGGTCAGCCCCGGCGTGGTCTTGTCGCAGCCGCCCATGAGCACGGCGCCGTCCACCGGGTGGCTGCGCAGCAGCTCCTCCGTCTCCATGGCCAGGAAATTGCGATAGACCATGGTCGTGGGCTTGACCATGCTTTCCGACAGCGAGATGGCCGGCAGCTCCAGCGGAAATCCTCCGGCCTGCAGCACGCCGCGCTTGACGTCTTCCACGCGCTGCCTGAAGTGGGCATGGCACTGGTTGGCATCGCTCCAGGTGTTGACGATGGTGATCACGGGCTTGCCCATCCAGTCCTCGTAGCCATAGCCCATCTGCAGCACGCGCGAGCGGTGGCCGAAGGAGCGGAAATCATCGGGAGCAAACCAGCGTGCGCTGCGCAGGGATTCGGGGGAACGTGTCATGGTTGTGGGGCTCCTCAGTAGCTGCCGGCAGTGGATGCGGGCCCTGGCGGGTTCGCGGCCAGCGGCCCTTGCCTGAAGCGCGCCGCCGCCGCATCCAGCCCGTCGCGCAGCAAGAGCGTGTCCAGCGCCACGGCCACGAACTGGGCCTGCGCGTACCCGAGGAATTCGGCGTGCTGGGCTTTGGCGACCAGGCCCTGGCGCTGGACACCTGGCCCGCCCTCTCCACCGTGCGCGTGGACGGTTCCTGGCTCTACGGCCTGTGCGCGCACGCGGGCAACTCACGCATGTCGGACCTGGTCACCACCTATGTGGAAGAACTGGGCGACGGCATGGCCGACAAGAACCACGTCAAGCTCTACCGGGAACTCCTGGCCAGGTATGGCCTTGATCCCGTGGAGGATCTGCCCGACGACCTGTACCGGCAGGGGCTGGTACAGCTGGCGCTGGGCTGGAATGCGCAGCAGTTCCTGCCCGAGATCGTGGGATTCAACCTGGGCTATGAGCAATTGCCGCTGCACCTGCTCATCACCGCCTACGAACTCAATGAACTGGGAATAGATCCCTACTACTTCACGCTGCATGTCACCGTGGACAACGCCGACACCGGCCATGCCCGGCGCGCCTGCATTGCCGCCTGGGAAAACGCGCCGCGTATTGACGATGGCGGCGAATACTGGCGCCGCGTACGCGCAGGCGCCCGGCTGGCAGACACGGGCACCAGCACGCTGGACGTGATCCGGTCGTTCGACATCGAAGCTGAGGTGGTGCGCATCCTGGCGCGCAAATCGCCTTCCGGGCATGGCGCGCACTCGGACTTCTGTAAGGTGGCCGGCCGCAGCGTCAATGACTGGCTGTCCCGTCCGCAGGACATGCCTGCCTTCTTGGCCGCGCTGGAGCAGGCACGCAGGGACCAGCGCCTGCGGCGCTGGTCCTTCACGACTACCTCTATTGACTCCGTATGCCTAGTCATATGCACAGTCCTGTTCCTATCTTCAAAGATAAGCGATAGGACGGGGTCGGGGAATCAGGGGGGCTATCTCATTTGCTTGCGTTTATTCAGGCGCAGGAAGAGGCGCTTGAGGGAGTGATGGGGGGCGTTAGTGAGCGCTGGGTGGTGCGGGGGACAGATTGACTGGGGTGCTGCACTGGGAGGCTACGCATGATATACGTGGCCTTTCTGGGTGGTTTGGAGCTGCTAGCGGGGTTTGGAGCACGTGGACAGTCAATCTCTTGAGGACGGCTCTCGGCCAGGAGCGGGCATCAGCGAAGAGCTGCTTTCGGCGGCGCCATCCGGTGCTCTGGCATCGCTTTGCGATACGTCCTTCGCTGTAGAGTTAAGGAAGCAGACCATCCAAGAACTGTGATGGCCCTTCGCGCCAGATCCGGCCATACTTGTCCGGCTTGTGTTTGAAGCCGCTGTACAACAGGTGAACCTCATCGCGCGCTCTCGTGATTCCAACGTAGAACAATCGACGCGCTTCCTCCATCTTTTCGGGAGATTTGTCCGCCCAACCTGGCGAGGGAAACTCGCCTTGGTCCAACCCTAAGATAATGGCTACGTCGTACTCCGTACCCTTCGCGGAGTGGAGCGTTAGCAGATTGAGTTGCTTGGGAGCTCCATCACGGCGACCAAGTTGTGCTTTTGTCGTTCCGACAAGAACACCTTCTCTATCGAGTGCCTTATGCAGACCTTCTAAGTGCTCAGCCTGGTCGGCAAGCTCTGGTCTAACGGTAATCAACTCGTCGAGCAGTTCGGCGCGCAGAGCCGCGACAAAATCCAGCGCCGCGCCATCGTATCTGTGGTCCCAAAGAAAACGTGTTATGCGAGCTACTGCGTCACGCCTCAGCTTGTCCGACAATCCTCCATGAAACGAACACCATCTGCCTTGTAAGTCGTGCAGCGGTGGTGACGAAGCCTTCCAGCCTTCTGCACACCAGATGGCGCAATCTTCCACCCAGCTCGTGAGTGGCACCTTGCGGTACGGGGCGGCGTTGTCGATGCGTACGAATGGATATTTGACCTTGACGGCTTCGATTGCCGCCGCGTCGCCAACATTACTGTTCCGGTACAGTACTGCGATGTCTCCGAGCTGGCGTCCCTTCTTAGCAGCTAATGCTGCGGGAACCAGCGTCTTCATCGCGTACTCGGCTTGGTGCTGCAGACCCTTGTCGCACTTATGCGTCTGGACAGAGGCTTGTCTCTCGGGCTCCGAAGACTCGTAACCTCTGTCTTTCCCCAAAGCCCGTTGCGCTAACTCAATGATGCCTGTGCCGCTTCTATAGTTGATTTTCAGCGGAGTAGTCTCGATGCCATTTTCCTTAGATAGCTCTTCCAGCAGCTCGCTGTTTGCTCCCGTAAAGCCATAGACAGACTGGTCTACATCACCTACCGCAATGAGACGCACGCCGCCATCGAAGGTAAGCCTGCGAACGATACTGTCCAAGGCAATGCCTAGGTCTTGGTACTCGTCTACTGCTAGCACTGGAAATTTTGCTCGAATGACTTTCAAGATCCAGTCATGTTTGTTCACGAGCCGCTGGCCATAGTGCTCGATATCTACGAAGTCGATAAGCCCCTGCTTGCGTAACTCGTTTTCATACGCCTCGGCTAGGCCAGTCATCGCCTCGTTCTGCTTCCATGCCTTACTGTCGCGAACAAGATTCACACGGCGATGGCGGTCGACATCTAGTTTTCCCGGAGGTTTGCCGATAGCCCAGAGCTCGGCCGCTACTGCATGGTAGATGCTCTTAGCCTCAGATTCCGTGGCGACCTTCAGTGGATAGGGTAGCTTCAGGCCAGCCAACTGCGAAAAGGGCAGCAGCAGATGCAGCAGGCAGAACGAGTGAACGGTTCCGACGAACAGCCGCGGCGACTGCTCGAGTCCAAGTTGTCGAAGCCGCCGAATGAGTTCACGCGCCGCTTCGTTGCTGAAGGTGATGCAGGCGACACCTCGAGGCGACCGCACGTCTTCTGCCATGACACGCGCCAGCTTTGTGACGAGCGTCTTGGTTTTGCCGCTGCCGGGACCGGCCAGCACACAGCAGTTCCCAGTGGACTCGTAAGCCGCCCACTGTCCAGGGTTCTTCCGAAGCTGCAGCGCAGCTTGCAGGTACTTAGGACTCGACTGGGGAGAAGCCATTCTTCACAAAGGTCAGTGCCTTCTTGATGTACTCGGGGCAAACCGCAGCGGTGGCGGAACCTGCCAGCGCTTGCGCGAAGCGGCCTTTGCTGACCTCGCCGACCCAGCCAAGGAGTTTGTCCTCATCTAGCGTCGTCGGGTCGTCAGTCCAGCCCTTCATCATGGCCTTGCGCCTGGGCCCCCAGGTTTTCGCGTGCTTCTGCAAGATAGGCTCCATCGCAGGGCCCATGCCAGCCTGAAATAGCTCGACCTCCAGCGTCTTGTCGTTGACGAAAATCCCATTCAACTCGCCGTCTTCCCAAATGTCATCAAACTCCTCGTACTCGTCGATGTCCTCCTGCTCCATCGACAGAGCCAAGATGTCCCGAACTCTATCAAAGGCAAGCGGTTCACCTGTGTCCTGCGGGTCGAGGTCAGTCAGGATGACAAATGGAATGGCCAAAGCATCAGGCCCCACTAGCTTCACGTACGGTAGAAAGTTTGCGCTTGCCACGGAGCACACCGTGACCCCAAGTGCGTCAAGGTCGATGTTGAGCGCCGCTGCAAACTCGGGGATTAGGAACCGCTCCGCGTCGCCTTCCACGAAGATGATGCCGCGCGCGAAGAAGAGCTCGCCACGGGTGACGTCGATATACCGCTGCAGGTCGTCCTCATCGTCGGGCTGCAGGTCCACCTCGGCCGCGGACGTAATCGAAGTAGACCCACCTTCAGCGTCTTCACGCAGCAGAATGATAGAGCGCAAGGGGGCGACACTAGCGATGTGCGGCGAATGAGTCGTCAAGATGGTGGTGACGTTCTCCGGTGCATCCTCCTCATCACCAAGGTAGTGCCTGTACACCAGCCGCTGAACGTGCGGATGCAGGTGCGCCTCAGGCTCCTCGATTGCTAGAAATGTGTGACTGCGTTCGCCAGCCTCGACCGCTCGCTCGAGTTCCAGTCCTTTAAGGGTCAGGAACAGCAGGTTCGCTGTTCCTAGGCTTGCGTCGCCAATGCCTCGCGCGCCACCGTCAATCAGAAGCCGAAGGCCCCTCAGCAGTACATCCACGTTGGTTGGCGTCGCGCCCAACGTCAAAGACACGGCGTGTTCCGCGCCGACCATCTCCACAAGCCGCTCGTACACCTTGTCTGCGGCAGCAGAGACTTCAGGACGCTGCGCGAGGGCGCTCTGGGCATCGCTGACAAGCTGCTGGAGTTCCTCGCGGGTCTTCTCATCCAGACTAGCAGTCAACTCCTCGATGATGGGCCGAAGAGGGGAACGCCTCCAGTTCAGCAGGTCGCCTTCAGCGTCACGCAGAGCAAACAGGTAATCCATCGGCAGCTCGCGCCTGCGGGCGGCCGTAAAAACGTTGTCCTCGTTAGTGCCACCGAACACCAAAAATTCGTAGTCCGCCAAGGTTTTCGGCACCGCGCCCTCGAGTGCGGCTTTGGGGCGATATAGGTAGGTTAGGCGAGCGACCACTGGGGTCTCGGTGCCCACTAGGCTGCCGCCAAGGACGGTGAGCAGGTTGTCGTCGTCCTCGAAATCTGTGAACTCCATGACCACTTTGACAGTAGCACCTAACTTTGCATCGCCCAAGCCGTCCCAAAAATGCTCGAGGCCCAACTGCCGGTCACGGTCAGGGAGCATCGGGTCGAGCACTAGGCGCAAAGCCTTGAGTAGGTTGCTCTTGCCTGCCTTGTTCTCTCCGACAATCACCAGGCTGTCGTTCGTAGTGAAGTCGACGTTCTCGAAGTTGGCGTAGTTCTCAACCGCAATTCGACTAATTCGCATTGTTCCCTCTCCTGCTCAACTTGTATTTAACGAAAATTATTGCTGCAGCGAAGGACTGCCTCCAGCAGCGACTGACAGTCCGCTACCGTTAGCCCAACGGGGCATCTCGAAAAGCCGCAATGGGTCGAAAGCAGACCATCTACAAAATCAATTCCCATCCCCAACTCCAACCATCTCCCGAGTCCCTCGACACCCCGCACCAAACGCCGAGCATCCCCAAAACGCCTTTCCCGCAGCAGGCCCTCGCTTGGCAACCCGCTGAACCATGGCTTTCCCGCATTGAGGGCAGCCAGGTATTGGGGCGGCAGCCGGTTGCACTGTGTCAAAAGCAGGCTCCGTCTTGACGGGCTCGACCACAAGCACGGGGTTCAGTAAAGACGCAGCAGCCCGGGCCTTGGTTGTTGTCGCCGCTCCTGTCTGCGCCTTTGCCTCCTTCAGCAATTTCATCAGCGCAACCCCGTCCATGAGGTGGATATTCCTTCCCGCAGCAAACGCCACAGCCTCCTGAGTAAACCGGCCAGAGGTCACTACAAAGCCGGCAGCAGCCCCATCAGCTGCCATGACGCCATAAAGCTCGCGCACAGTGGCAACGCCTACCTTGAAGGCTTTCCACTGCTTGCATTGCACCAGTGTCTTTTCGCCATCCTTCGAGAGGACCAGGTCCACGCCACCATCGGGCCCGCCGCCACCGGTTTCCCTGACGCCGTAGCCGCGCCGCCGAAATCCCTCACCCACCAGCGTTTCAAACTCTCGCCATGACATGTTGTTCAGCGCATCCGCGCTGGAGCTGGCCGAGATGGTTTCTAACAACCGGCTGCGGCGGCGCTTGCGCACGGCGGAAATGGCCGCGCCGGCCAGGCAGATGAGGGGCAGGATGTACTGGCCACCAGTAGCCAAGCCCTGCCATATGGCCGTGGTGGCCAATTGGCCGATTTGCTGCGGGCTTTGTGCTGCAGGCAGGGGACGGATGGCAATGGAGTGCAACACCATGTAGCTGGCGAGTGCCAATGCAATGCCGGCCCACCAGGGCAGCATGGCGATCAGATCCATGAGGTCTTCTGCCGTGCTGGTCTTTCGTTTTCTTGCCACTCCTACGCCCCCATTGTTCAAATTGCAGAACATTTTGCAACATTTATGGGTGAGGCGAATTCCTGTGCCAATGGGTGCGGTGAAATCAAGAGAAATTGACACTGGTGATGTCTTCTGGCTGGCGATGAATGTGTGCAATGCGCTATTGATTGCGTAGCAGGTTGTGCATGCCTGGTCTGCGAAATTCCCTGTCTCGTCGTTTGAGGCAATGGACCGATCGTGCTCATTGCCATGGGTCGCGCAGGGGACAGGCTCCTTGGAGTGTGAGAGAGCAGTCCGGCTGCTGTCCTTATCTCCAGTGCTGTATGAATTTGTGTCACTTGTTTGGGGGACATACAGGGCCATGGCGGCTACCTAGCATCCGGTCGACTGGAGCGCAAAAGCAGGGCGGGCGATGACTGCGGTGCGGTCATTTCTTCAACGCCGCCGCTTGTTTGCACACCGATTCGAGGCCGAATCCGGCCTTTCACCATCAGGAGCCCTCGCCATGTCCGACGCTGCAAATCCAAAGAATGCCTTCACACCGTCTGCCGATATCTACAAGGGAATCTCCGTTCTCAGTTCAGAGGACTGGATCGGGCTGACGACGTTCTTCGAGTCTGCAGTCACCGACAACCCGACCACCACGGAGCTGATGCGCGCCATGCTGGGCATGCAGAAGCAGGATGATTTCAGGCCGGAGTTTTCCGAAGCGGTGGAGCTGTTCGTCACGCTCAAGGGTGTCGGCCAGAAGTTCAAGGCCGATGTGCAGGACAAGATGCTGACGCTGGCCGACGATATCGTTCAGTACAACGATGTGGCGGCAACCACCTATGAGCGGCTGATCGAGCTGGTGGACCGTTTCGATCTGGAGGGGGCGCCCACCCCATCGGCGGAGCCGGCGGTGGAAGCGAAATGGAAGGCCCTGGTCAAGGTTTGGGAAAGCGATACGCCCAGCGGGCGGTCGGAGCAGATCAAGCGCAATTTCAGCAGCGCGCTGGAGCAGTTGATTGAAGACGCCAATGCGCGCTCGGTGCGTGCCTTCGCGCTGCAGAACTCCATTCTTGACAACGGCAACGGAATACTGGTGCGCCTGAACGCCTGCAAGACCGCATTCAATGGACAAAAGCAGAAGTTCACGACCAATCTGGGCGCCGAGGGTGCTGCCAACCAGAAGCTGAAGGCCGCCGTGGAGAAGCTGGAGAACGACTTGAAGGCCCTGCGCCGCAAGGAAAAGGATGAAGTCATCGTGCTGTCCACGTCTCCGGCCTATCTGGCCATTCCGCTTTTCGGGCCGCTGATTCTGGCGGGGGTGGATATCGGTGTGGGTGCGGACCTTGCGGTCACGCGCAGGAAGATTGCCGAGAAGGTGGATGAGGTGAGAACCATCCAGGCCACGATGGCCACGAACGAGCGCTTCATCGGCTACTACAACCGAAGCAATGATCGCTTTGACAGCATCAGCAAGAGCATCGAAGACCTGGGCCCCAAGCTCAAGACGCTGGGCGAGGCATGGCGCGCGATTTCTGCCGATCTGGGCAACATACACAAGGTCTTGAGCACCACCGGCCGCAAGTCCCTGCAAGGGGAAAACTGGTTCAGCCTGACGGTGGTGCTGGGCACGGCCAAGAAGGGCTGGGCGCGTGTCGCCGGACAGGCAGACCATTTCCGCCGTTTCGGCGGCACGCCGAAGAAGGCGCAGAGCGTGGACCAACTGGTGGAGCTTGCCAGCAAGAAGGCAGCCTGAGCGATCTGCTCCGGCCTTTGTCCCACCGCTGCACAGGTGCAGTGCCTTACCTGGAACCACCCGCCATGACTTCAGCAATGACTCCCGCGCTCACTGCCGCGATGACTCCCATTGAATTGCGAACCCTGATCGATCGCTACCGTGCCGAGGGCCTGGTGCCGCCAGGGCCGCTGGTCTGCAGCGGTGGCCGGGCGCCGGACGGCAGCTTCAATCCCTTCGGCATCGTGGCCGATCTGGTGGTGGACCTGAAGGTGTTGCTGGACGAGGCCGACGCGGCTGGCCTGCAGGCGCTGGACATCCATGCCGATACCGTGGTGGTGCCCGAGGGGTTCGACAGGCGGCTTGACGGTGCGGTGCGGCGGCTGACGGTGATTGCCCGCCGCATTGTTTCCGAAGGCACGACGGTGTTGCGCATGCTGCATGACGCGGACAACGAGCTCAGCAGGGTGCGCATTTTCGTGGAAACCGTGGAGGGCCGGTTCACGCTGTACGGCGGCCCCACGCGCGACACCGCTTATGCGCTGGAGGAGGCCTGGGACACGGTGGCGCGGCCGCAGTTCAGCAATTTCCTGTGGCAGGACAACCGGGCTGTGGTGAAGCACACCCCCGTGCCGCCCGGCCTGCTGGAGCATGGCGAGCCGATGCACAGGGTGCTGGCCGCGCTGTTTGCCCTGAGCGCCGGCATGGCGGGCAGGCCCGGCCACAGCGCGGCCGAACTGGCGTTGTGCCATGAGGCGCTGGGCTGGATCACGCGCTGGTCAGGGGTCGAGTCCGGGTTTGGCGAGTTGATCCAGGCGGCGGGTTCGCTGCAGCGTCTGCTGCCGGCCATGGGCGTTGCCGGGCTGGCCAGGCCGATTCCTGATCTGAGCGCCGGAAGCTACCTGTCGCTGGCCAAGGCCCGGCAGGAGGTGATGGCGGCCATGGAGGCCCACCTGCGCAGCCTGCGCGCCAGCGGCGAGCTGGCAGGTGCCGTGGGCAGCGTCGCGCAGGCGTTTGCCGACCGGGATACCTTGGACCTCAAGACGCTGGAGGCACGTTGCACCAAGCTGGAGCAGCGGTTGATTCAGCAGATCGAGGCCCTTGACCGCGCCGCACGCACGGTGCGCCAGGAGGAGCTTGAAGCGGAACTTTCCGCCATGCGGCTCAAGCTTGAAAGCGACGTTGCCCAGATCGTGCGCACCGTGAAGATGAGCCTGGAAATCGCCTTTGGCGTCATCGCAGTCGCGGGCAGCGTGGCCGCCCTGTGCGTGGGCGTGCCGCCCGACCCGAAGGCGTTGACCGAGACCGGTCAGAAAGGCGTGCTCGGCCTGAAGGATGTGTACGGGCAGGCCAAGACGCTTGGCGGCAGCATAGACGGCCCGCTCAAGGCGCTGAAGGCCCTGGGCCAGTCGTTTGCCATTCCGCTGCAATGGGCCAGGCACAACTCCAGCACGCTCAAGAATCTGGTGGATCCCGCCAAGGGCGCATTGAATGCGGTGCTGCCGGTGATCCGTGGGCCGCTGGGCGGGCTGGATGTCGAGGGGATTTCCCGGGAGCTGGGCGACACCATGCGTGCACTTGCGCTCATGCCGGATGCCAATGAAGCCAAGGCCGCCTGGACGGTGCTGGAGAACGATGCAGTCAACCGGCTGGATCTGGTGCTTGCCACGGAAGGCACCGAGGCGGCCGTGCGCAACGCCGCCAACACCCTCAAGACACAGGTGCAGAAGGTGGCCGTCTATGGCCGCCTGCTGGCAGAGCAAAGCGCATCCAAGAATGCCATTGCCCGTGAGCTTGCCACGCTCAAGCTGGAATACGTTGCGGTGATCGGCAAGCGCAAGCGCCTGCAGGCGCTGGAGCAGCAGGCGCTGACAGAGCTGGAGCGCAGCGCGCGGCTGCAGGGGGAAATCACCCTCAGGGCAGAAAGTGCGCGCCGCGGTTTCTTCGTGGACTGCTTCGGTGTCCGCGCCGCACAGGCCTACGAGACAGGCAAGCAGCCCGGCCACCGTCTTTCGATGCCGGGCACGGCCGCTGCCATGGCAGATGCACACGCCACCCTGCTGGCAGACCACGCCAGCGCGCAGGCGGCCAATGCCAGGACCAAAGGTGATCTGCGGCGGGAATTGCGGGTCACTGACACCGCGCTGCTGCAGCAGCTGGCGCATGGGCAGCCCATCAGCCTGTCCATTGCCACCAGCCATCCGGCACTGGCCAGCTACCGCCGCATCCGCCTTTCTTCGGTGCAGGCCTGGCTGGAGTTTGCCGATGCCTCGGCCCAGCGCATCAATATCGACATGGTGACCGGCAGCTACTTTCACGACAGCACGGGCAACGGGGACGAGAGGCTCTTCTGCTCGCCCCTGAAGATCAACTTCACGTATGCCGGCGACCAGATCGAGTTCTCGCAGCATCTGGGAGACGTCTGCCCGACGCCGTTCACGACGTGGCTGATCGAAGTGCTGGAGCCCCGACGGATGCCGGCAGCGCCTCGGGCCCTGCGCCTGTTGATGGCCGGCACTGCAGCCAGATGACCCGGCTTCTGTGGCTGCCCGCCGCTGCCACGGCGCTGTGCTGCGGTGGCGCCCTGGCATCAAGCTGCCGCGTCGAAGCCGAGCCCGCGCGTGAGCCAGTCGCAAGGCAGGTATGGACCGATATGGCCGAGTTCTCGTTCGTGACCGGGTTGGATCTTGACGATGCCAGCGGCCGCATGACGCTGGTAAGGAGCCTGGAGAGCATGCCGTCGTTCCCTTCGCTGAAGGCGGCATCGGCCGCTTGGGGCACGCTGCGTGCCCGTATCGACGGGCTGGCCGATACGGTGCAAAAACTGGGGCAGGCCGTCGGGCGTTTGCAGCAGCTGTGCGACCAGCTGGATGCCGTTTCGCTGGCCCCCGACGCGCCGCTGGACGAGGCCCGATGGAATGCGGGTGTCGCAGCCGTCGAGACGGAGATGGATGCGGCCATTGCGGCGGCTGCACCCGTCGTGGCGCAACTGGAAAGTCATGCCTCGCTGCTTCGCGTGGCCGCCGCGCACCATGCCAGGCAGCCGCCACCGGCAAACGCGGTGGTCCGCCTTGGGCCCGCGCCGCAGGCGATGGCAACGGAATTCAGCACCCTGGCATTGCGCTGGCGGGCCGTGGCCTCCGACCTGGCAAATGCACGCCGCATCTTGCCGGTAAGGCCGGTGCGTGGTTCGTCCGCGCCCTTGATCGCCATGACGGCCGCCATGCGGGAACTGGCACGGATCTCCGCCGAGGCGCACGCACTCTCGGCCCAGCGGCTCAGCGATGCGGATTTTCGGCGCTACGAGACGGGCGACTACCTGTACGACCAATGCCCCATGCTCAAGGACCGCCAATGGGTCGGGTTGCAGAACCTGTACTGGAGTGAAAGGCGCAATGCGGTAGCGCTGCTGCAGGGCACGGGCCTTGTGTCTCCCCCCGGGCTGTACAACGTCGAGCCATGGCAGATTTCCTTCCCGGCCATGATTCTGGGCGCCGACAGATGGAGGTTCCTGCGCACCGGCAAGGGCTACTGGCTGGTCCAGAATGCGGCGTCCGGACCGGGCACCATGGCGCTCGATGTCACCAGCGTGGCCGGGAAACCGCATCTTGAGCTGAAGATGACGGCGTCGGCGGGAGACTCCCCACGCTTCAGCGGCCAGCAATGGCGCTGTGCGCCCAGCGAACTGCCGGGCCAGTTCCATCTCTACAACCGCTTCCTGTCGGATGCCGTCGTGCTGGATACGGCCAATGACAATGGCATTGCCGTCATGCTGCCGGCCACCAGCCGCTCCTCCGGCCAGTATTGGCGTGTGATCGAGCGGTAAGAGGTGCTTGGGGGCAGGACCCCCTTGATCTCAACCGCACTTGAGGTTGCATGCTCCAGGCTTCTCGTCGCCATGGCACTGCGCCATGGCCGTCGCAGACCCTGCAACCAAGAAGCATCCATGCCCCATCAAGATTCCCTCACGCTGGACGATCAGGTCCGGCCGACGACCGCCGAGAGCGGGTCCATCCTGTCCTCCCCCTACCGCCTGACGACGATCGGCATCGTCTCGCTGGTGGCCTTGATTGCCTTTGAGGCCCTGGCCGTGGCCACCGCCATGCCGGCCGTGGCCCGCGCGCTCGATGGGGTGCCGCTGTATGCGGTTGCGTTTGGCGTGACCCTGGCCACCAGCGTGGTGGGCATGACCGTGGCCGGCGGCTGGTGCGACGCGCGCGGGCCGGCGGCGCCGCTGTGGTCTGGCATGGCGTGTTTTGTGGCGACGGTCATGCCCACCACGCTGGTGGCCAGGGTCACGCCAAACGCAACCGCATACAGCGGCACCCCATCGAGCGCGCGGGCCACGGCCGGCATGGCGGTGGCCACGGCCAGGGCCTCAAAGGCAATCAAGGCCACCAGCGAGACGATGCCGATCGT
>NZ_LZZV01000056.1:0-218954 GCF_014170385.1 Delftia sp. UME58 | reverse complement strand
GGGCGCTGAAGGTGGCGCTCAACGGCCGCCAGACGCAGCAAATGCTGGTGCATCACTCGGACAGGGGCATCCAGTACTGCTCGAATGACTATCAGGAGATTCATCGGCGCCACGGCATTGCCTGTTCGATGACTGACGGCTACGACTGCTATCAGAACGCGCTGGCCGAGCGCGTCAACGGGATCTTGAAGATGGAGTTCCTGCTGCATCGGCCTGCCGATCTGGCCCAGGCCAGCCGGATGGTCCAGCAGGCCGTGCAGATCTACAACCAGGAAAGACCGCACCTGTCCCTAAAATTGAAAACGCCCGATGAGGTTCATCGGGCGTCTCTGGCCGGCTGGATTACGCCGGATCGGTGTCCTTCATAGGTGTCAACCTATGGCAGGACGGGTCACCATCCTGCTGCGCAGGAACGGCCTGGGCCTCCGGCACGCCATCAACGAACGCCATGCCCCCATGATGGCCTCGGCGAATGGGACAGCCTCTATGAGGCAGCAGCGCCGGCGCCCTGCACGCCACCCAGCAACATGTCTGTCCCCATCTCGCACAGCAGCTCCTCCAGTGCGCCCGAGGCAATCAGCGGCGAGGCCTCCAGCGAGGCGAAGCGCACCGTGCCCAGCACGGCCCGCGTGGCCACGTAAAGGCGCGCATAGGACAGCGAGGGGCCACCCCAGCGCTGCAGGTGGGCGGCCATGCGCTCGGCGGTCTCGCGCATGGACAGGGCAATGCGCTCGTCACCATCCTGCCGCCAGGCAAAGCGCGCCAGCTTGCGCCGCGCAGGCGTGCGACCCGCAAAGCCCTCGACGATGCAGGCGACCACGCCGCGCGCCACGGCCTCGCGCGGCAGGCCCTGTTCCGACGCCTGCTCCAGCCAGGCCTCGATGGCCGCGACGGCCGCACGGCGCTGGCCATCGACAATGGCGCGGAAGACGGCCTGCTTGTCGGGGAAGTACTGGTAGAGCGTGCCGATGGAGACGCCTGCGCGCTCGGCAATGCGGTTGGTGGTGAGCGCGGCTTCGCCCTCCTTGACCAGAATCTGAGCCGTTGCCTGGAGAATGGCTGCGAGCGTGCGCTGCCCGCGCGCCTGCACGGGCTGCCTTCTTCTCTGGGATTCAGCGGTGTGGGGGGTATTGGAGGTCATGCGGAAGAACCTGAGCACAAGGCGAGTTTTCGGCCCGGAGTTTAAGCACTACAGTGACCGGCCATTGCAGCAAATCCCAAGGAATACACCATGAAGAAGCATCAGCACACCGGCGCATGGGAAGCCCTGCCGTGAAGGGCGTGCAACTGCTGGCCCTGGCCGCTGCCCTGTTCGACACGGCGGCCGCGCTGGCCCACTTCGCCTGCATCGTCTGGGGGGGACGTGGACTGCGGCTCATGGGTGCCGGCGAGCGCATGGCGCGCATGGCCGAGGCCGGGCACTGGTATCCGCCGCTGGTGTCGGCGGCCATCGGCGTGGTGCTGTCGCTGCTGGCGGGGTATGGGCTGGCAGGCGCGGGCCTGCTGGGTCCCCTGCCCTTCATGCGCCCGGTGCTGGCCGGGGCCGGCCTGGTGCTGGTGGCGCGGGCCATGGCCTTTCCGTGGCTGAAACCACGCTTTCCGGACAACAGCGACCGCTTCTGGCACGTGTCCTCCGCCATCTGCCTGGTCATGGGACTGCTGCACCTGGCAGCAGTTGCCGGGATGGCACAGGGCTGAATCCGGCCTCAGGCCGTGACCGGCGAGACCAGCGGGCGGCCTTCCAGGTGGCAGCGCATGTTGGCGATGAAGCGGTCCACCGAGGCCTGCACGGCTTCGGGCGACCAGCCGCCGACATGGGGCGTGAGCACCACGGCGTCCAGGTCCAGCAGTTCGGCCGGTGGCGCAGGTTCGCTTTCGTAGACATCGAGGCCCGCGCCGGCCAGCCGGCCTTCGCGCACGGCGGCGGCCAGGGCGGCGGTATCGACCACGCTGCCGCGCGCGATGTTGACCAGGTGGCCCTGCGGGCCCAGCGCGTCCAGCACCCGGGCATTGACGAGGTGGCGCGTGCCGGGGCCGCCCGGCGTGGCGACCAGCAGCACATCGGCCCATTGCGCCAGCGACAGCAGGTCGCCGAAGTAGCGGTGGGGCAGCTCGCTGCGCTGGCTGCGGTTGTGGTATCCGATCTCCATCTCGAAGCCCAGCGCGCGCTGGGCGATCTTGGCGCCGATGGCGCCCATGCCCAGGATGCCCAGGCGCTTGTGCGAGACGTTGGGCGGCAGCGCCAGCGCAGTACGCCAGACGCCGTCGCGCGTGGCACGGTCCAGCCGCACCAGGCCGCGCATCGAGGCGATCAGCAGGCCCATGGCGTGGTCGGCCACGCAGTCGTCATTGGTGCCCGCGCCATTGCCCACGGCAATGCCATGGGCCTGCGCATGGGCAACGTCGATGTTCTCGTAGCCCGCGCCCAGCGCACAGACCAGCGTGAGGGCGGGCATGCGCAGCATCTGCGCGGCCGACAGGCCGATGGAGCCTATGGTCAGCACGGCCTGCACGCGCGCGCCGTGCTCGGCGATGACTGCCTCGCACTGGCTGGCGTCGGGCGCGTAGAGCACCTCGAAGGAGGGAAAGGCCTGGGCCATCTGGCGCAGATGGCCTTCGGTATTGAAGTTCAGGACAAGCAGGGCAGGTTGCATGGCGAAAGAGCGGCGCCCGCTGCCGCGGGGAAATCAGCGGCTTCAACGGGCTGTGGGCAAGGGGAAACCCATTGTCCACCCGCCAGGGGCCCTGCGCGGTGCCGCCCTACAGGTCCAGCACCAGCCGGGCGGATTTAGCGCGCGAGCAGCAGGGCAGGAACTGGTCGCAGGCGGCCTGTTCGTCTTCGGTCAGGTACATGTCGCGGTGCTCGGGCTCGCCCGAGAGCACACGCGTGAGGCAGGTGCCGCACACGCCCTGCTCGCACGAGGTCTGCACCTCCACGCCGATGCCGGCCAGCGCCTGGACGACGGTCTGCTCGGGCGCCACGCGCACCACCTGGCCGGTGCTGGCGATCTCGATCTCGAACCCGGCATCGCCCTCGCGCTGCACGGCCTCGCCCGCAAAGAACTCGTAGTGCAGGCGGTCCTCGCCCCAGCCCGACGCGCGGGCATGGCCCAGGGCCGCGTCCATGAAGCCGCGCGGGCCGCAGACATACAGGTGCAGGCCCGCCTGCGGGGCGCCGAGCAGCTGCGCCATGTCGAGCGCGCCCTCGCCATCCACATGCAGGTGCACGCGGTCGGCCCAGGGCATGGACTGCAGCAGGGCCGTGAAGGCCATGCGCTCGCGCGAACGCGCGCAGTAGTGCAGTTCGAAGTCGGCACCCTCGCGCGCCAGCTGGCGCGCCATGGCCAGCACGGGCGTGATGCCTATGCCGCCGGCCAGCAGCAGATGCCGTGCAGGGCCGTCTGCATGCAGCGCGAAGTGGTTGCGCGGCGCGCCAATGGCGATCTGCTGGCCTTCCTGCACCTGTTCGTGCACGGCGGCCGAACCGCCGCGCGAGGCGGCTTCGCGCAGCACGCCGACCACGTAGCGGCCCGTGTCCTGCGGGTCGTTGCACAGCGAGTACTGGCGCACCAGCCCGCCGGGCAGGTGCAGGTCGATGTGCGAGCCGGCCGTGAAGGCGGGCAGGCTCTGGCCGTCCAGCGGCACGAGTTCAAGGCTGCAGATGTCCTGCGCCTCGGCGCATTTGCGCGCGACGCGCACCTGGAGGATGGGGTTGGCTTGCATGGGGAATAACGCGGAAAGGAAGGGGTTCGGAAGATCAGGCCGCCGCCAGCGCACGGGCGCTGGCCTCGCGCAGCCGGCTGATCACTCGGCGCGCGCGGTTGGGGCCCGCGTCCACGTGGATGTCGATGACGGGGCGCGCGCCAAAGCGCTGCTGGTTGCGGAACTGGGCCTCGATGACGACCTTGTCCTCCTCGAAGGTGGCGGCCGTCTGGTCGATCACCAGGCGCGTGGTGTCCTGCATGTCCGGATGGGGGTTGGTGGCGATGGTCCAGAAATAGTGGGCCGAATGCTCGGTCTCCGGCGTCACGCCGTGAAAGCCCCGCATGTGAAAGCCTTCGCGCTGCGGGTCGTCCAGCTGCCCGCTGCCTGCGTCCATGGCGCCGGTCCAGATGCGCACATGCGAGGGGTGGAACTCCACCTCCTGCCAGCGGTCGATGCGGCCCGCGAACGGCCAGGCCGCCGCATAGGTGGGCGGCGGGTCGGAGTCGGGCATCCAGCGCAGCACGGTGACGCTGTCGCCCTCCTGGCGCACCTTGAGCTCGGCATTCATGTGGACGCCGGCATTGCCGCCAATGGTCTTGAGGTGCACATAGCCCAGGTGGCTGAGGTCCAGCAGGTTGTCGTGGATGAGCTGGTAGGGCGCGTCGTAGTGGTAGACATCGCCGCCGAAGCGGTAGCGCGCATCTCCGTGCACGGGATAGGCGGGCGGCTCCTGCGCGGGCACGGAATCGGGCGTGGCGCCCATCCAGATCCAGAGGATCTGGTCACGCTCGCGCAGGTCGAACGACTTGACGCAGGCCTTGGGCGGTATGCGCTGCTGGCCCGGAATCTCCAGGCACTGCCCGGCGCGGTCGAACAGCAGGCCGTGGTAGCCGCAGCGCAGGCCGCGAGGCTCCACCGTGCCGCAGGACAGCGGCAGCTCGCGGTGGCAGCAGCGGTCTTCCAGCGCGGCGACGCTGCCATCGGGCGTGCGGAACAGCACGACGGGCCGGCCCAGCAGGGTGCGCGCCAGCGGCGCGTCCTGGAGTTCCCAGGCAAAGCCGGCGACATACCACTGGTCCAGCGGGAAGGCGGGCGTGGAGGAGGGTGTGGGGGCTGGCGTGGAGGCAGGTGCAATGGTGGTGCATTCGGTCATGGGGTTCTCCTTCTTGTCTGCAAGTCGCGCTCAATGCGCCGACAGCGTGCGGCCCGTGGCTGCGGGCGAGCCGGCTTCGGGCCCTTGCAGCCGGTGCAGCGACACGATGCAGGCCGCGAACACGAAGGCCGCGCCATAACCCACGTACAGCTGGCTGGCCGACCAGGAGACGTCGAGCAGCGAGCCCGCGACCATGGGCGAGACGATGGCGCCGATGCGCCCTATGCCTATGCCCCAGCCCACGCCGGTCACGCGCACCTCGCCGCCATAGACCATGGGCGCGATGGCATAGAGCCCCGCCACGCAGCCGTTGACGAAGACACCGATCAGAAAGGCCAGCGCATAGGACAGCAGCAGCGAGCCCGGATTGCTCACGATGAAGCACAGCAGCACGGCCGTGGCCAGCATGAAGCCGGCCAGTGCGCGGTGCACGGGATAGCGCGCCGCCAGCAGCCCCAGCAAGGTGGCGCCCAGGATGCCGCCCAGGCTCAGCAGCACGCCGCCGGTCACGCCCTGCTCGGGCGTGAGGCCCGAGGCGGCCAGCAGCTTGGGCGTCCAGCTCATCACGAAGTAAAAGCCGAACATCACCGCGAAGAAGGACAGCCAGACCAGCAGCGTGGGCCGGCGCAGGCCCGGCGCAAACAGCTGCAGCGGGCCACGCCGCGCAGGCCCCGCCGCTGAGGGCGCGGCAGGCGGCAGCGCCGCCAGCGTGGGCAGGCCCAGGCGGACCACCAGGGCATTGAGCCGCTGCAGCGCGCCGGCCGGGCGCCGCGCCAGCAGGAAATCCATGGACTCTGGCAGGCGCCACCAGGCCAGGACCAGCACGCCCAGCGTCACGCAGCCGCCGAACAGGAAGACGGCGCGCCAGTCATGCCGGCCCAGCAGCCAGACCGCGATGGAGCCGCCGATGCTGGCGCCCAGCGCATAGCCCGTGGACTGCAGGGTGACGGCCAGGCTGCGCCAGCGCTGCGAGGCGTACTCGCTGGCGATCACGTTGCTGCAGGCCAGGATGCCGCCCACGCCCAGGCCCGTGAGCACGCGCAGCGCCGCAAGCTCGATGGCGCTGTGGCTGAAGGCCGAGCCCAGCATGCCCACGCCCGAGAGGGCCAGGCAGGCCAGGATCAGCGGCCGGCGGCCCAGCCGGTCGGCCCAGGGCGCGATCAGCAGCGATCCGCCCGCCATGCCGAACAGGCCCGCACTGAGCAGAAAGCCCAGCTGGGCGCCGCTGAGCTGCCAGTGCGCCGACACGGCCGAGGCCGTGAAGGCCATGACCAGCACATCGAAGCCGTCGATCATGTTGAGCACCATGCACAGGGCTATGACCGACCACTGGAAGCGTGTCATGGGCCGCTGGTCCACGCTGGCGCGCAGATCGGCGCTCATGGCTGCAGCCCCCGCGCAAAGGGGATGGAAGATGCGGCGGCGCGGGGCCGCTGCAAGCGAGGGGCAAGCAGGCAGGCAGTCATCGTGGGTCTCCTTGGGGTGGAAGCTCTGGCCGAGCTTTCTTGTGTTTTCAGCCGCTTTCGGCCGTTCTCAGTCGTTCATTACGTATGCTGAACGTGATTCAGTTTACTGAATGATGATGTGCGTCAAATACCGGGTTTCCCCCGATCAGGGTCGGTGCGCCATGCGCGCAGCCGGCAGGCCGCCCTCAGTCGGCGGACGATGTTTCCGTGGATTCGCGCACGTCGTGCAGCTGCACGAACTTGCGCAGCAGGCGCTTGAACTCGGCCTGCTCTTGGGGTTCGAGCGCGGCCAGCATGCGCTCGTGCAGTTCGTGGACATTGGGCACGAAGCCGGCCAGCATGGTCTCGCCCTCGGCCGTGAGCGTCAGGCGCCGCTGGCGCCGGGGCAGGATCTCGCGCAGCACCCAGCCCTTGGCCTCCAGGCGCGCAGCGATGTCGGCCGTGGTGGAGTTGTCCAGCGCCACCAGCCGTGCCAGCGTCACCTGGTCGATGCCCGGCTTTTCCTGGAGCATGCGCAGGATGGCGTACTGCACCGGCGTCACGTCCGGCCCCAGCACGTCGCGGAACAGCTGCGCCGCGATCTGCTGCGCGCGCCGGATCAGGTGGCCCGGCTGGTCGTAGAGGTCGATGGAAAGCGGATCGGAGGCGGAGTGGACCATCGGTGGCGGCAGGCCTTGCGGCCCTGGGGTTGAAGCCCGCCGAGGTTACCCCATCCCCGGCGCCGCCCGCGCCTGCTGGCCTGGCCATGCCGGCAGCCTCAGGCCACGGCGGCGGCAGGCTGGGCCGCTGCTGCGGCCACCGCCGCCGCCTGCTGCTCCTGCGCAATCCATTTGTCGATGACCTTGCGCGACTGCACGCCGCCCGCATCGATGTTGAGCTTGAGCAGCTTGCGGTCGGGGTGGGCGCTGAGGTTGCGCTGCTGCAGCTCCAGCATCTGCAGGTCTTCGCTGAAGATCTTGTGCTGGCCCTCGCGGATGCGGTCGGTGACTTCGGCATCGCCCGGATTGAAGCGGCGCGCCATGCCCCAGAAGTACCACATGGATTCCTCGGTCTCGGGCGTGATGAAGTCCACCACCATGCTGTAGACCTTGTGTTCGTCGGGCGCGTCGTAGCCGCCGTGGCCTGCATGGGCCACGCCGACCTCGATCAGCACATGGCTGGGCGGGGTGAAGCGGCAGACCTGCCAGCGGTCCACGGGCACCTCGTCGGCCAGGCCGTTGCTGCGCAGCGCCATCTTCCAGAACGGGGGGGCGGGGATGTCGTTCATGAAGCGGCTGGTGACGACCTCGACATCGGCGCCCTCGCCGCGCGTCTCGGTCTTGCAGGGCGTCTCGTCGATCTCGGCCTGGCCGATGGAGCTGGCGTGCACATAGGTCTCGTGCGTCAGGTCCATGAGGTTGTCGATCATCAGCCGGTAGTCGGCCTGGATGTGGAACATGCCGCCGCCGTAGGCCCATTCGGGGTTGTCGTGCCAGGGCAGCTTCGGGATCAGGGCGGCATCGGCCAGCGCCTTGTCGCCGGGCCAGACCCAGATGAAGCCGTGGCGCTCCTCGACGGGATAGCTGCGGATCTCGGGAAAGCCGCGCACGCGCTGGCCCGGCATGGCAATGGTCTTGCCGTCGCAGCCCATCTCCAGGCCGTGGTAGCCGCAGACCAGCTTGCCCTCGCAGACAAAGCCCAGCGACAGCGGCGCGCCGCGGTGCGGGCAGAAATCCTCCACGGCGGCAACGCCGTGCTGCGCGCGGTAGAACGCAATGCGCTCGCCGCAGATGCGACGGCCCAGCGGCTTGTCCTGGATCTCGTCGGACGTGGCGGCCACGTACCAGGTGTTCTTGGGGAATGTGCTCATGGGGGGTCTCCTTTATGGGTGGGGTCCGCAGTCCTTGGCGCTGCGGTGGCTGGGGCACGGGCGGCCGAGGCCGCCGGCACGTATCAAGCGCAGATCAAGCGCGGATCAGACTCGAATCAGGCTCGGATCAACTGCACGCCAGGAACCGCGTGGCTGCCGGGCTCGCTCACGGCCTCGCGCAGGTTGCGGCGCGCAATGCGCGAGTGCTCTTTCATCAGCGCCTCGGCCCGGGCGCCCTCGCGCGCGGCAATGGCGTCCAGCACCTGGCGGTGCTGGTCCTGGGCCACCATCAGGCTGTGGCGCGCACGCGGCGATTCGGCCCGCGCCAGCACAAAGCCCGAGGGCGAGGCGAAGGGCATGCGCACCACGCGCTCCAGCTCGCGCTGCATGACGCTGCTGCCGGCCATGGAGTGCAGCAGGTCGTGGAATTCGGAGTTCAGCGCCACATAGCGCGAGAAGGCCTCATCGCCCCAGTCGGGCGCCTCCAGCACACGGTCGATGGCATCCAGGCAGCGGCCGGCCTGCGCCAGCAGCGGCTCGGCCACGCCGCGCTCGGCCGCCCAGCGCGCGGCCAGGCCTTCCAGCGTGCCGCGCAGCTCGATGGCATCTGCCACATCGGCCTCGGAGAACAGCCGCACGCGGTAGCCGCGCCCGCCGGCCATGGCTTCGAGCAGGCCTTCCTGCTCCAGCCGCATCAGCGCGGCGCGCACCGGCGTGCGCGAGATGCCCAGGCGCTGCACCACGGTCAGCTCGGCGATGCGCTCGCCTGCGGGCAGTTCGCCCGCAAGAATCATCTCGCGCAGTTGCAGCTGGGCCTTGATGACCTGGGAGTGGCTTTCCGTTTCGGAGGCGGCGGGGGCAAGCTGGGGGCTCATGGGGCTTTGTCTCGATGGAATGGCGTCAATGTATACAACCATGGCAATTCATGGCGCACATTTCCGCAAAAACACGGGAAAACACCAATCAAATGTATACAACCAATCCCGGCAAAGACAGTGACCCGCCTGTTTGTATACATCGCCATGGCATCATGGCCGGCTCCCTTTTTCCCTGCCGCTGCAACCCAGGAGGTCACCCTTGCCGACGTTTTCCCGACACCCCGCCATGGCCGCCCACATCCTCAACCTGGCACGGGATGCCAGCGCCGATGCGCAGGCACCGCAGGCCTATCCGATCAAGGACTTCTTCCGCAATCCGGAGCGCGGCTTCTTCCGCCTGGCCGATGATGGAAAGACGCTGGGCTTCATGCAGCCCGTCGGCGTGGACGGCCATCCGGCGCGCATGAACATCCATGTGCAGGCGCTGGAGGGCAGCACCCCTGTGGGCGAGCCGCGCCGCATCACGGCCGAGACCGAGCGCGACATCAGCAACTTCTTCTGGAAGGGCCCGGACGTGGTGCTCTACCAGAAGGACTTCGGCGGCGACGAGAACTTCCACGTGCTGGCGGTCAACGCGCGCAGCGGCGAAGCCACCGACCTGACGCCCTGGGACGGCGTGCGCGCCAGCATCGAGGACGACCTGGAAGACGACCCCGACCATGTGCTGATCAGCCACAACCGGCGCGATGCCGAGGTCTTCGACGTGTACCGCGTGAACGTGCACACGGGCGCGGCGCAACTGGTGGCGCAGAACCCCGGCAACATCGTCGGCTGGCAGACCGACCATGCGGGCCGCGTGCGGGCCGCCGTGGCCAGCGACGGCCTGAACAGCGCCCTGCTCTACCGCGACGACGAGGCCGGCGAGTTCCAGCCCCTGATCACCACCGACTACCGCACCAGCGTCAGCCCGGCCTTCTTCACCTTCGATGACCAAAGGCTCTACGCCCTGTCCAACCGGGGCCGCGACAAGCTGGCCTTGGTGGTCATCGACCCGGCCCGGCCCGATGAGGAAGAGGAAATCTTCGTGCCCGAGGAAGTCGATCTGGGCGCGGCGGCCTATTCGCGCAAGCGCCGCGTGCTGACCCTGGCCGCCTACCAGACCGACAAGCCGCAGTACCGCTTCTTCGATGCCGAGACCGAAGCCCTGTACGGCCGGCTGGCCGCGCAGCTGCCGGGCTACGACTTCGCCATCCAGGGCGCCAACCGCGCCGAGGACAAGTTCATCGTCGCCGCCTTCAACGACCGCACGCCGGGCGCGCGCTACATCTACGACGCGGCCGCCGATGCGCTGACCAAGCTGGCCGACATCAACCCGGCCATTCCCGAATCCGCCATGTCGCGCGTGCAGCCCGTCAGCTACACCAGCCGCGACGGCCTGACCATCCACGGCTACCTGACCCTGCCGGCCGGCCGCGAGCCCCGGAACCTGGCCTGCATCATCAACCCGCACGGCGGCCCCTGGGCGCGCGACGGCTGGGGCTACAACCCCGAAGTGCAGTTCCTCGCCAACCGGGGGTTCTGCGTGCTGCAGGTGAACTTCCGGGGCTCCACGGGCTATGGCCGCGCGTTCTGGGAAGCGGGATTCGGCCAGTGGGGCCTGAAGATGCAGGACGACATCACGGACGGCGTGCACTGGCTGATCGACCAGGGCATTGCCGACCCTGCGCGCATCGGCATCTACGGCGGCAGCTATGGCGGCTATGCCACGCTGGCCGGCGTGGCCTTCACGCCCGACCTGTATGCGGCGGCCGTGGACTATGTGGGCGTGTCCAACCTGTTCACCTTCATGAAGACCATTCCACCCTACTGGAAGCCGCTGCTGGACCAGATGCACGCCATGGTGGGCGACCCCGAGCGCGACAGGGAGCGCCTGGCCGCCACCTCGCCGGCCCTGCATGTGGAGCGCATCAAGGCGCCGCTGTTCATCGCCCAGGGCGCGCGCGATCCGCGCGTGAACAAGGACGAGAGCGACCAGGTGGTGAAGGCGCTGCGCGAGCGCGGCGTGGAGGTGCAGTACATGGTCAAGGACAACGAGGGCCACGGCTTTCACAACGACGAGAACAAGTTCGAGTTCTACGAGGCCATGGAGCAGTTCCTGGTCACGCACCTCAAGCCCTGAAGCCGTCCAGGCGCCCGGCCCCCCGGTCGCCCGGCCGCACAGCGCTACAGCACGGCGGGCTCCCCGCTTTGCTGCAGCGCCCACATGTCCGCATAGCGCCCGCCCGCCGCGACCAGCTGGGCGTGGGTACCGCGCTCGACGATGCGGCCCGCGTCCATGACCAGGATCTCGTGCGCATCGACCACGGTGGACAGGCGGTGGGCAATCACCAGCGCCGTCTTGTTGCGCGCGGCGCTTTGCAGCTCGGCCTGGATGGCGCGCTCGTTGGCCGAGTCCAGCGCCGACGTCGCCTCGTCGAAGATCAGGATGGGCGGGTCCTTGAGCAGGGTGCGCGCAATCGCCACACGCTGCTTTTCGCCGCCCGACAGCTTGAGGCCGCGCTCGCCAACGCGCGTGGCATAGCCCTGGGGCGTGGCCTCGATGAAGTCGTGGATGCGCGCGGCGCGCGCGGCGGCCACCACCTGGTCGCGGCTGGCGCCGGGGCGGCCGTAGGCGATGCTGTATTCCACCGTGTCGTTGAAGAGCACCGTGTCCTGCGGCACGATGCCCACGGCGCCGCGCACGCTGTCCTGGGTCAGCTCGCGCAGGTCGTGCCCGGCAATGCGCACATGGCCGGACTGCACGTCGTAGAAGCGGAAGATCAGCCGGGCCAGCGTGCTCTTGCCCGAGCCCGAAGGGCCGACCACGGCCACGGTCTTGCCGGCCGGAATGGTGAAGCTCACGTCCTTGAGGATGGGCCGCTCGGGGTCATAGGCGAAGTCCACATGCTCGAAGCGCAGCTCGGGCGGCGCGCCGTCGGCCGGCAGGGGCCGGGCGCCGGGCGCGTCGGCCACCTCGCGCTCCTTGTCCATGAGGGTGAACATGCGCTCCAGGTCGGTCAGGCTCTGCTTGATCTCGCGGTAGATCACGCCCAGAAAGCCCAGCGGGATGTAGAGCTGGATCATGAAGGCATTGACCATGACCAGGTCGCCCAGCGACAGCCGCCCGTCCACCACGCCCTGCGTGGCGCGCCAGAGGATGGCGACCAGGGCCGTGGCGATGATCAGCTGCTGCCCGCAGTTGAGCATGCTCAGCGTGGTCTGGCTCTTGAGGCGCACGCGGCGCAGCGCCTCCAGGTTCTCGTCATAGCGCCGCGCCTCGAAGCCCTCGTTGCCGAAGTACTTGACGGTCTCGTAGTTCAGCAGCGAGTCGATGGCCTTGGTGTGCGCCGCCGACTCCTGGGCATTGGCCTCGCGCCGAAAGCGCGTGCGCCACTCGGTCACCGTGACCGTGAACGTGATGTAGAACACCAGCGCCGCCAGCGTGATGACCGCGAACCAGATATCGAAGCGCAGCGCCAGGATGCCCAGCACCAGCGCCATCTCGATGAAGGTGGGCAGGATGCTGTAGAGCGAATACGAGATCAGCGACTCGGTGCTGCGCACGCCGCGCTCGATGTCGCGCGTCATGCCGCCGGTCTGGCGCTCCAGGTGAAAGCGCAGGCTCAGCGCATGCAGGTGCTCGAAGGTGGACAGCGCAATCGCCCGCGAGGCGCCCTGCGTGGCCTTGGCAAAGACCAGGTCGCGCAGCTCGGTGAACAGCGAACTGGAAAAGCGCAGCAGTCCGTACGCCAGCAGCAGGGCCACGGGCACGACCAGCACCGCCCGGGCGTCGCCGGCCTTCAGATCCAGCGCATCGACCAGGTGCTTGAGCAGCACTGGCACGCCCACGTTGGCGAGCTTGGCCCCGATCATGAAGCCCAGCGCCGCCAGCACGCGCCACTTGTATTGCCACAGGTAGGGCAGCAGGCGCCGCAGCGCGTTCCAGTCCCGCGACGGTGCCGGGGTTGGGACTAAGGGTAAATCCGTAGGGGAAGCGCTCTCGCGTCGCATGAAAGACAATTCTCGGTTGTTATATTGACCCGATTGTGCCCATGCCACCCCGCCCCGACCTCCCGCCCCATCCCTTGCCCGCAGACAAGGAGCTGGTTCTCAAGGTCATTCCCATGCCCGCCGATGTCAACGCCAATGGCGACATCTTCGGCGGCTGGGTCATGGCGCAGGTTGACCTGGCAGGTTCCGTGCTGCCCTCGCGCCTGGGCCAGAGCCGCATGGTCACCGTGGCCGTGAACGAGTTCATCTTCAAGCAGCCCGTGCGCGTGGGCGACATCCTGTCGTTCTACTCCAGCGTGCAACGCGTGGGCCGCACCTCGGTCACGGTCGATGTCGAGGTCTATGCCGAGCGCTTTGCCGACCAGGGCCGCTTCGTCAAGGTGACCGAAGCCCTGCTGACCTACGTGGCCATCGACGGCCAGGGCAAGCCCCAGTCACTGCCGGACAACGACCAGGTGCGCTCCTGGCGCGCGTCGGCCGAGCGCAATGCAGAACGCAAGCAGCAGCAGGCCGGCTGAACCCGCCTGCGCCTCTGCAGCCATGAAAAAAGCGACCTTCGCAGGTCGCTTTTTCATTTCCGGTGCAGGAAGGGCTCAGGCCAGAGAGGGAGTGACGCGCGGCTGCAGCGAAGCCGCTGCGGTGGCCGCAGCCAGGGCAGCGGAGCTGCTGGCGGCGCTGTCGCTGGAGGCGGCCGACGAGGAAGAGGACAGGCTGGAGGCACTGGATGCCACGGCCGAACCCGAAGATGAACGCGGCGAGGAACCGGCCTCGATCTGGCCCGTGAGCTCGCCACCTTCCTCGATCACCACCTTGCCGTAGCGGATCTTGCCGCTGACCTTGCCCGTGCCGTAGATGACCAGCTTCTCGCGCACGGTCAGCGTGCCGTCGAACACGCCATGGATCTCGGCGATGTCGATCTCTGCCGTGCCATGGAAGGCACCCTGCTCGGCGATCTGGATCACGCGCGAGTCCATGGTGGCCTCCACCGTGCCTTCGACCACCAGCGTGTCGCAATCGGTGATCTCCACGCCCTTGAGCTTGATGTTCGGTCCCACGGTGAGCTTGCTGCCCGGGGAGTCCTGCGACACAGGCGAGGCCTGGCGCTGGGTGGATGCCGGGCTGGTCACGCTGGAGCTGGGCATGACGGCTCCCGAAGGGCTGCCGCCCGTGCTGGCAGCGCCTGTGCCGCTGCCCAGGGTGTTGCGGGAGGTGAAAGCATCGTTGTCGCGCTTGCCAAAGAACGGGTTCTGAACAGCCATGGGTGGGTCTCCTTCGGAAAAATCCGATGCTACGCACACGAACTGGCAACAAATGCCGGCATCTCGCAATAACGGTAACGAGATGGTTCTCCCGTTTCATGTGCTTGCAAGCCTTTCTCGATCACACACCACGCATGCACAGGTCGCGCAGCGGACATGCGCAAATCAATAGGTGCATCTACACTTATTTCCATTACAAGCCACCTGCCCCACGCCCCATGACCTCCTCCACCTCAAGCGCCGCCAGTCCGGTCTGCACCTGCTTCATGGTGCGCAGCCTGTCGCGCAAGATCTCCCAGCTCTATGACGACACGCTGGCGCCCAGCGGCCTGCGCGGCACGCAGTTCAGCCTGCTGGTGCAGGCGCGCAATGCGCCCGACGGCCCGCCCACCGTCTCGGCCCTGGCCGAGCAGTTGCACACCGACCGCACGACGATGACGCGCAACCTGCGCACGCTGCAGCAGGCAGGCTTCATCGACCTGGTTCCCGGCGCGGATGCGCGCAGCCGCTGCGTGGTGGTCACGCCCGAAGGCCGCGCCCGCATCCGCGAGGCCGCCGCCCTGTGGCGCCAGGCCCAGCAGCGCGTGCGCGAGCTGTGCGGCAGCGAGCAGATCGGCGCGCTCGAAAGCCTGGTGCTGGGCATGCTGCCCGTGCTGGAAACCGCCACGCAGGAGAGCGCGGAATGAGCGCCGCCCTGCCCTCCGCAGCCCCTGGCGCTGCGGCCAGCGGGTCCGCGCATCCGTTGGTCAGCGGACCCATCGCCTCCACCCTGGTGCGCCTGGCCGTGCCCAACATGGTGGCGCTGAGCATGTCGGTGCTGGTCGCCGTGGCCGAGACCTACTACGTGGGGCAGCTGGGAACCGTATCGCTGGCGGCCATGGCCCTGGTGTTTCCGCTGGCCATGCTCACGCAGATGATGAGCAACGGTGCCATGGGCAGCGGCGTGTCCTCGGCCATCAGCCGCGCGCTGGGCGCGGGCGACGGCGCGCGTGCCTCGGCACTGGCCCTGCACGCCATCGTGATCGGCGCCATCGCAGGCCTGCTGTACTCGCTCATCTTCGTGCTCTGCGGCGCCACCTTCTACGGCTGGCTGGGCGGGCGCGGCGAGGTGCTGGCAGCGGCCACGGGCTTTGGCGCCGTGCTGTTCAGCGGCGCCATCCTGGTGTGGCTGTGCAATACGCTGGCCTCGGTAGTGCGGGGCACGGGCAATATGCGCATGCCCTCGGCCGTGATCTTTGCGGCCTCGCTGGTACAGATCGTGGTGGGCGGCACCCTGGGGCTGGGCCTGGGGCCCATGCCGCGCTGGGGCATGCCGGGTGTGGCCGTGGGCAACATCGTGGCCATGGTGCTGGCCGTGGCGGCCTTCCTGGCCTACCTGCAATGGGGCCAGCAGCGCCTGCAACTGGACTGGCGCACGCCGCGCCTGGCCTGGCCCATGTTCCGCGACATCCTGCGCGTGGGCGCCCTGGCCTGCCTGTCGCCCGTGCAAACGGCGCTGGCCGCGCTGCTGCTGACAGGCATGGTCGCCCGCCTGGGCCCGCTGGCCCTGGCCGGCTACGGCATAGGCCAGCGGCTGGAGTTCCTGCTGATCCCCATGGCCTTCGGCGTGGGGATGGCCGCCGTGCCCATGGTGGGCATGGCCATGGGCGCCGGCCAGGTGGCACGCGCGCGCCGCGTGGCCTGGTCGGGCGGCGCCATGGCCGCCGCCCTGCTGGGCGTGCTGGGCCTGGTGGTCATGGCCTGGCCGCAGCTGTGGTCTGCCATCTTCACCGGCGACCCGGCCGTGCGCGCCTATGCCGACCTCTACCTGCGCACCGTGGGCCCGGCCTTCGGGCTGTTCGGCCTGGGACTGGTGCTGTACTTCGCCTCCCTGGGCGCAGGCCGCGTCTGGGCTCCCGTGCTGGCCGGCACGGTGCGTCTGCTGATCGTGGTGGTGGGCGGCGGCTGGCTCATGTCCAGCGGCCTGGGCAGCGCCCAGTCGCTGTTCATCCTGGTCGCCGTGGCCATGGCCGCCTATGGCGCAGGCACGGCCTGGGCCGTGTGGCGCGCGCGCTGGGGGTGAAGAAACGCAAAAAGAAGGCCCGCAGTCAGCGGGCCATGCTTCAAGAAACGATGTACGCCGCCGTCCCCGTGGACAGCAAGCTGCCATCGGCCCCCAGGAATTCCATGCGCGTATTGGCCACGCGCGAACCCAGCCGCAGCACCTCGGCGCGCAGGATGAATTCGCTGCCTATGCCGGGGCGCAGGTAGTCCACGCGCAGGTCGATGGTGCCCAGGCGCGAGAAGCGGTGCAGGCGCTGCAGCGGCGCATCTTCCATGTGCCTGGCACCGATGGCCGCCATGACGGCCAGGCCACCCATGGAGTCCAGGCCGGCGCTGATCACGCCGCCGTGGATGCGCTGGTAGGCCGCATGGCCTACGAGCTCGGGCCGCATGGTGATGCGGCCTTCAACCCGCTCGGGCAGCACTTCGGTGATGCGCAGTCCCAGCACCTGGTTGAAGGCGATCTGGCGCTCGAACACTTCGCGCAGCCCGGCGACGAACTCGGGCTCGAACTGAACGGGCGCCGCAGAGGCCTTCGTGGATTTCAGCACTGGCTGAAGTCCGGCTTGCGCTTCTCCATGAACGCGGTGAACGCCTCCTTCGCGGCAGGTCCGCTCATCAGCTTGCCGAAGCTCGCGCCCTCCTCGGCCATGCGCTCGCGCACCAGGCCGGACTGGCCGGCCTTCATGAGGCGCTTGGTTTCGATCAGGGCCGACAGCGGCTTGGCGGCCAGCTTCCTGGCCTGTGCCTGCGCCAGTGCATTGCATTCGCCGGGCGGCACGACGCGGTTGACCAGGCCCACTTCCAGAGCGGCTTCGGCCAGGAAGGGCTCGCCCAGCAGCAGGGCCTCGGCCGCGCGGTGGTAGCCGAGCATCTGCGGCAGCAGCAGGCTGGAGGCCGCTTCGGGACACAGGCCCAGGTTCACGAAGGGCAGCGAGAAGGCCGCGTTATCGCCCGCATAGACCAGGTCGCAGTGCAGCAGCAAGGTGGTGCCGATGCCCACGGCCGGGCCGCAGACGGCGGCGATCACGGGCTTGGGAAAGGCGGCGATGTTGTGCAGGAAGCGCCAGACGGGGCGCTGCTCGCCCTCCGGCCTGGCGGCGCCGCCGGCCGACTGCTTGAGGAAGTCGGCAATGTCGTTGCCCGCGCTGAAGATGGCCATGTCGCCCTGGAAGACCACGCAGCGCACGGCGGCGTCTTCGCCGGCCCGGGCCAGCGCATCGGCCATGCTGGCGTACATGGCCTCGGTGATGGAGTTCTTCTTGTCGGCGCGGTTGAAGGTGATGGTGCAGACACCGGCTTCGGTGTGCACGAGGATGTCCTGGGTGGTTTCGCTCATGATGGTCTGTGCCCTTTGGCTTTATTCCTTGAAATACACGATCTGGTGGCTGCTCGCCAGCATCACGCCGGCTTCGCTCCACAGCTGGGCGCTCTGGTCGAAGAAGCCGTTGCGGAACTCCTGGCCGCGCGCCTGGGCCAGCAGGTGGCCCGTGCCTGCCGCAGCCAGTCCCTCGCGCCCCGCATGGAAGTAGACGGTGATGGACACCGTGCCCGCCGGGGTGCGCTGTGCACGGCGCAGCCACACGCGCGGGAAGAATACGTCAGCCAGGCCGGCCAGCGCGCAAAAATCCAGTGCACGCGGCGGTTCGTCGCGCACCCACAGGCGCGTGAGGCTGTCGGTCTCGCGGCCATCCCAGGTCTGGGGAATGATGCCGTCGAGAAAGCGCATGTCGTAGCGGTTGAGCCACTCCACGCCGCCCAGCGGCGGCACGCGCGGCACGGTGGCAGGAGCAGGCACCTCGGGCATGGCCAGGTCGGTGCCGCCCCAGGTGCTGCGCCGCGCGGCCGTGACGGCGGTGGCCGTGGTGACGACCTGGGCATCGCCATCCTGGTCAGGCTGGGTGATGGTCAGCAGCCAGTGCTGGGTGGAGCGGTTGGTGCGAACGGGCCTGGCCTCGATGTCGAAGCGCCCCGCGCCCAGCGCGGCAGCGTAGTTGACGGTAATGGACAGCGGATCACCCAGGCACAGCGGATGCTGCTGGATGGCCTGCACCAGCGCGGCTGCGGTGATGCCGCCGTAGGGACCCACCATGTTCCAGTAGTCCTGCGTGGTCTGGCCCTGGTAGTGGCCAACGGCGCCGGTGGGCGTGAGCGCCACGGCCCGGTCGAGAGGATGGATGTCTGTGCTCATGGCAAAAGAGTGTGATGGCAAGCGGGGCCCGCGTCCGTCAAGCCGGCGACTCTGCGGGTGAGGGAAAGCGCGGGTGGGCAGCGGCAGCCGGCGACCTGGTCCAGCCCGAGAACACGTCCACGGCCCGACCCCAGAGCGCTTCGCGCATATCGGCGCGGAAGAAGCCGAAATGCCCTATGCGCCGCAACTGCAGCGCCTTGGGCTCGATGCGCTCGATGCGGCTGGGGGCATTGGCGTAGAGCGCGAACAGGTGCTCGGTGCCGCGCCAGGTCATGAGTTCGTCGTCGCTCATGGACAGCGCCATCACCGGAAAGCGCACGGCGGCGTAGCTGCGCGCGGCGGCCTCGCCCTCGGCACCCACGCTGTAGCGCGGATTCAGGCACCAGCGGCGCCACTGCAGCATGACGCCGGCCGGCAGGTCGCCCACCTTGCGCAGGCGCCGGCCCGGAAAGTAGCCGCACAGGCGCGTGGCCACGGGCACCAGCACATGCCAGAAATAGGGAACCATGCGCTTGAGGCGGGGCGCATTGTCGCGCCAGTAGCCGCTGCCGGCCGCAATGCTCAAAAGGCCGTCCACCAGCTGCGGCGTGCGCAGCAGGCCCGGCAGCTGGGCGCCCAGGCTGTGGCCGACCAGGAACAGCGGCTGGTCCGGCAGCTGCGCCTTGGCATGGGCGATCACGGCCTCGTAGTCGCGCGCCCAGTCGCACAGGTCGGCACGCACCTGGCGCAAAGAGCCTTGCAGGGAATCGCCATGGCCCCGGTAGTCAAAGCTGGTCACCCGATAGCCCTGGCCAGCAAGCCAGGTGGCAAAGGCCTCGTAGAAGGCCTGGCGCACGCCCATGGCCCCGCCGATGACCACGCTGGCGCGCGGCGGGCCAGCGGGCGTGTAGACGCGCAGCGCCAGCGTGACGCCGTCGCTGCTGAGTTGGTGTTGTTCCATGGCTGTCTCCTGGTCGGTGCCGTTTCTGTGCCGGCTCGCATGGATGGGAAAGGATGGGATGAGCGGAAAAAACAAAGCCCCGCGAACGGGGCTTTGAGCAACGGTCAGACCCGCTCGAAGATGCCGGCGGCGCCCTGGCCCATTCCGACGCACATGGTCACCATGCCGTAGCGCAATTGCTTGCGGCGCAGCGCATGCACCACGGTGGCCGAGCGGATGGCGCCCGTGGCGCCCAGCGGGTGGCCCAGGGCAATCGCGCCGCCCATGGGGTTGACCTTGGCGGGGTCCAGGCCCAGCGTGTTGACCACGGCCAGCGACTGGGCGGCAAAGGCTTCGTTGAGTTCGAACCAGTCGATGTCGTCCTGCTTGAGGCCCGCATAGCGCAGCGCGGCCGGGATGGCCTCGATGGGGCCGATGCCCATGATGGCCGGCGGCACGCCCTTGCTGGCATAGCTCACGAAGCGCGCCAGCGGCGTGAGGCCGAAGCGCTGCACGGCAGCGCCGCTGGCCAGGATCAGCGCGCCTGCGCCATCGCTGGTCTGCGAGCTGTTGCCGGCCGTCACCGAGCCGCGCGCCGCGAACACGGTGCGCAGCTTGCCCAGGCCTTCCAGGCTGGTGTCGGGGCGCGCGCCCTCGTCCAGCTCCACGGTGCGCGTGCGCACCACGGGCTCGCCCTTGGCCAGGTCCAGGCCCCGGTCGGTGACCTCGATGGGCGTGATCTCGTCCTTGAACTCGCCGGCCTGCTGCGCGGCCAGGGCACGGCGGTGCGACTCCAGCGCAAAGGCGTCCTGTGCATCGCGCGAGACCTTCCACTGCTGGGCCACCTTCTCGGCCGTCAGGCCCATGCCATAGGCAATGCCCACGTCGCCATCGCGCTCGAAGATGGACGGCGACAGCGAGGGCGCGTTGCCCATCATGGGCACCATGCTCATGCTCTCGACGCCGGCCGCGATCATCACGTCGGCCTCGCCCACGCGGATGCGGTCCGCCGCCATGGCCACGGCCGACAGGCCCGAGGCGCAGAAGCGGTTCACGGTGATGCCGCCCACGCTGGTGGGCAGGCCCGCCAGCACGGCGCTGATGCGCGCCACGTTCAGGCCCTGCTGGGCCTCGGGGATGGCGCAGCCGCAGATGATGTCCTCGATGGCAGCCGGGTCCAGCCCCGGCACCTGGGCCAGCGCGGCCTTCAGCGTGGTCGCCAGCAGGTCGTCGGGACGGTAGTTGCGGAAAAAGCCCTTGTGCGACTTGCCGATGGGCGTGCGCGTGGCGGCGACGATGTAGGCGTCTTGGATTTGTTTCATGGAGATTGCTCCTAGATCTCAGTTATTCGTGGCCCGCAACGCAGGCATGTCCCAAGTCAGGGACAGCAAGCAAGGGCCTAAGCTGGCCGCGCCGCCCCGCCGCGAGGCTGTCGTCCCCCTGGGGGGAAGGCGCGAAGCGACTCAGGGGGGGCATATCAATTGCGGACGGGCTTGCCGGTGTTCAGCATTCCGAGAATGCGTTCATGGGTCTTCGGATGGCCGATCAGGTGGCAGAACGCCTTGCGTTCGAGCTTCATCAGATAGGCCTCGTCCACCAGGGTGCCCGCATCCACGTCGCCGCCGCAGACCACGTTGGCGATCAGGCTGGCCACATGCTGGTCGAACTCGCTGATGAAGCCGCCGTCGCGCATGTTGACCAGCGAGCCCTTGATGGTGGCCACGCCGCTGCGTCCCGCCACGGGAAAGCTGCGCGGCAGCGGCGCGCGCCAGCCGCCTGCGGCCATGGACTTGGCCTCGTTGATGGCGACGAAGAGCAGCTCGTCCTTGTGCGGCACGATGAGGTCGCTGTCCAGCAGGTAGCCCAGCTTGCGCGACTCGATGGCGCTGGTGCCCACCTTGGCCATGGCCGCGGCCGTGAAGCCTTCGGTCAGGAAGGGCAGTAGGTCCTTGCCCGTGCTGGTGGCGGCGTTCTCTGCCGCGCGGCGCGCGATGTAGGTCAGGCCGCCCGCGCCGGGCACCAGGCCCACGCCGACTTCCACCAGGCCGATGTAGCTTTCCATGTGCGCCACGCGGCGCGCGCTGTAGACGGCCAGCTCGCAGCCGCCGCCCAGCGCCATGCCATGGATGGCCGCAACCACGGGCACCTGGGCGTAGCGGATGCGCAGCATGAGGTTTTGCAGCTCCTGCTCCACGCTTTCGATGGCATCGGCACCACCGATCACGAAGGCCGGCATGGTGGCCTCCAGGTCGGCGCCCACGCTGAACGGCGCATCGCCCGACCAGATGACCATGCCCTGGAAGTCGGTCTCGGCCACGTCCACGGCTTCCATCAGCGCTTCCATGACCTCGGGGCTGATGGCGTGCATCTTGTTCTTGATGCTGGCGATCAGGATCTGGCCGTCCAGCGTCCAGGTGCGCAGCGCCTTGGATTCGGCGATCGTGGTGCCGGCCGTCTTCCAGTCGGGCAGGCTGTCTTCGCCCAGCAGCTTCTCGGGGAAGATCTGGCGCTCGTAGACGGGCAGCACGCGGCGGGGCACGAATTGGCCTAGTGCAGGGCTCCACGAGCCCTGCGCCGTGTGCACGCCACCGGCCTCGGCCACGGGGCCTTCGAAGACCCACTTGGGCAGAGGTGCCTTGCTCAATGCCTTGCCGGCATCGATGTCCTCCTGGACCATCTTCGCCACTTCCAGCCAGCCGGCTTCCTGCCACAGCTCGAAGGGGCCCTGCTTCATGCCGAAGCCCCAGCGCATGGCCTGGTCCACGTCGCGTGCGGACTCGGCAATGCTCTCCAGGTGGATGGCCGCGTAGTGGAAGCTGTTGCGCAGGATGGCCCACAGGAAGCGGCCCTGCGCGCCCTCGGCATTGCGCAGCAGCTTCAGGCGCTCGGCCGCGGGCTTCTTGAGCATGCGGCCATAGACCTCGTCGGCCTTGCCGCCTGCAGGCACGTAGTCCTCGCTGTCCAGCTCGAACTGCAGGATGTCGCGGCCGACCTTCTTGTAGAAGCCCTTCTTCGCCTTCTGGCCCAGGTTGCCCAGCTCGATCAGCTTGGCCAGCACGGGCGGCGTGCCGAAGCTGCCGTAGAAGGGATCGGTCTCGGCGCTGAGGTTGTCCTGCAGCGTCTTGATCACATGGGCCATGGTGTCCAGGCCCACCACGTCGGCCGTGCGGAAAGTGCCGCTGGATGCGCGGCCCAGCTTCTTGCCGGTGAGGTCATCGACCACGTCGAAGGTCAGTCCGAAGTTCTCGACCTCCTTCATCGTGGCCAGCATGCCGGCGATGCCGATGCGGTTGGCGATGAAGTTGGGCGTGTCCTTGGCGCGCACCACGCCCTTGCCCAGGCCGCTGGTGACGAAGGCTTCGAGCTGGTCCAGCACCACGGGCTGCGTGGTCGGCGTGGCGATCAGCTCCACCAGCGGCATGTAGCGCGGCGGGTTGAAGAAGTGGATGCCGCAAAAGCGCGGCTTGATCGCGTCGGGCAGCGCCTCGGACAGCTTGGTGATGGACAGGCCCGAGGTGTTGGACGCCACGATGGCGTGCTTGGCCACATGGGGCGCGATCTTGGTGTACAGGTCGAGCTTCCAGTCCATGCGCTCGGCAATGGCCTCGATGATCAGGTCGCAGCCCTTGAGCAGCTTGAGGTGCTCCTCGTAGTTGGCAGGCTGGATCAGGTCCGCGTCCTCGGCCACGCCGATGGGCGAAGGCTTGAGCTTCTTGAGGTTGGCGATGGCGCGCTCGGCAATGCCGCTTTTCGGGCCTTCCTTGGCGGGAAGGTCGAACAGCACCACGGGCACCTTGACATTGACCAGATGGGCCGCGATCTGCGCCCCCATCACGCCAGCGCCGAGCACGGCGACTTTCTTCACATTGAATCGGGACATGGATGTTCCACAAGTGGGAGGAAGGGGCCGCTGCGGCCGCCTCCCGGATTGGTTTACTGCACGCGCACCCAGGTCTGGGTGCGGCCGAAGGGGCCGATGGAGCCGCGCACCTCGAGCTTGGCGCCGCCTTCGATGGGCGTCAGGCGCAGCGTGTAGGTCTTGCCGTTTTCGGGGTCGAGGATCTTGCCGCCTTCCCAGACGTCCTTGCCCTCGGCCTTCTTGGCGCCGCGGATGATCTCCAGCCCCTTGAGCGGCTGGCCCTTGCGGTCGTCCGAGCATTCGGTGCAGGTGGCGGCCGGATCGGCACCCTTGCGCAGGATCTGCTCGATGCGGCCCGTGACCACGCCGTCGTTCTCGGCCACGCGGATCTCGGACTTGGCCTCGCCGCTCTTGTCGTCCACGCTCTTCCACAGGCCCACGGGCGTCATCTGCGCCTGCGCTGCGGCGGCCGTGAGGCCCAGGACCATTGCTGCCAGTGCTTGATATGCCTTCATTTCAAACCCCTTTCGCCTAGAAAGGCGCGCAGGCCACGCTGATGCGCACAGCCCGCGCTCCCATGTTGGAGTGAAGCCGTTCAGGCCAGCGCCGCGTCCGTGTCCATCAGCGACTTGCTGCCGGCGCGGGCCGTGCGCATCAGCGTGGCGGTCTCGGGCAGCAGCTTGGCAAAGTAGAAACGCGCGGTCTGCAGCTTGGCCTGGTAGAACGGGTCGGTGTTGCCCTTGGCGATTTCGCGCAGTGCCACCTGGGCCATGCGGGCGAAGAAGTAGCCGAACACCAGGTGGCCCGCCACACGCAGGTAGTCCACGGAAGCGGCACCCACCTCGTCGGGGTTTTGCATGCCCTTGAAGCCGATCTCGGTGGTGAACTTGGTCATCTGGTCGCCCAGGTAGGCGATGGGGTTGATGAACTCGGCCATCTTCTCGTTGACGCCCTCTTCCTCCACCAGCTGCGCCACCAGCTTGCCGAACTTCTTGAGCGAGGCGCCCTGGTTGCCCAGCACCTTGCGGCCCAGCAGGTCCAGCGCCTGGATGCCGTTCGTGCCTTCATAGATCATGTTGATGCGCGCATCGCGCACGAACTGCTCCATGCCCCATTCGGTGATGAAGCCATGGCCGCCATAGACCTGCTGGCTCATGGTGGTGGCCGTCCAGCCGTTGTCCGTGATGAAGGCCTTGACGATGGGTGTCAGCAGCGCCACCAGCTCGGCGCTGTCCTTGCGCACCTTCTCGTCGGGGTGGTTGAACTCCTTGTCGATCAGGAAGGCGCAATAGGTCACCAGGGCGCGGCCGCCCTCGGCATAGGCCTTGGCCGTCAGCAGCATGCGGCGCACATCGGGATGGACGATGATGGGGTCGGCCGGCTTGTCCTTGGCCTTGGTGCCCGACAGGCTGCGCATCTGCAGGCGGTCCTTGGCATAGGCCAGGGCGTTCTGGTAGGCCACCTCGGTCAGGCCCAGCGACTGGTTGCCCACGCCCAGGCGGGCGGCATTCATCATCACGAACATGGCCTGCAGGCCCTTGTTCGGCTGGCCCACCAGGGTGCCGATGGCGCCGTCGATATTGATCTGTGCCGTGGCATTGCCATGGATGCCCATCTTGTGCTCCAGCGCGCCGCAGAAGATGGGGTTGCGCTCGCCCAGCGAACCATCGGCCTTGACCACGAACTTGGGCACCACGAACAGGCTGATGCCCTTGGAGCCGGCCGGCGCATCGGGCAGGCGTGCCAGCACCAGATGGACGATATTGTCGGTGAAATCGTGCTCGCCCGCGCTGATGAAGATCTTGTTGCCGGTGATCTTGTAGGTGCCCTCGGGCGCGCCGGCCACGGGCTCGGCCTTGGTGCGCAGCAGGCCCAGGTCGGTGCCGCAATGGGGCTCGGTCAGGCACATGGTGCCGGTCCACTCGCCGCTGGTCAGCTTGGGCAGGTACAGCTTCTTTTGCTCTTCCGTGCCGTGCACATGCAGGGCTTCATAGGCGCCGTGCGACAGGCCCGGGTACATGGTCCAGGCCTGGTTGGCGCTGTTGAGCATCTCGTACACCGCCGAGTTCACCGCGAAGGGCAGGCCCTGGCCGCCATAGGCCGTGTCGCAGGACAGCGAAGGCCAGCCGCCTTCCACATACTTCTGGTAGGCCTCCTTGAAGCCCTTGGGCGTGGTGACCTCGTGGGTTTCCTTGTTGAGCACGCAGCCCTCGGCATCGCCGCTGATGTTCAGCGGGAACGTCACATTGGCCGCGAACTTGCCCGCCTCTTCGAGCACGGCATTGATGGTGTCGGCATCGACCTCGGCATGCGCCGTCATCTGCTGGTAGTCGTCCGTGACCTTGAACACCTCGTGCATGAGGAATTGCATGTCGCGCAGGGGCGGGTTGTAGCTGGGCATTTGTCTTCTCCTGTGATGGCGGGGTTTGCGGTGGATACGGTGAAAACGGTGGAAGCGGAAAAATCAGGCCGGGCGGGCGTAGCGCGCCAGGATGCTCTCGAAGCCGTCGATGGCGCGTTGCATGGAGCCTTCGTTGCGCAGGAAGCGCGCTTCGTAATGCAGGGCCAGGATCAGGCCGTGGATCTCGAACAGCAGCTGGTTCTCGTCCAGGTCGGCACGCAGGTCGCCGCTTTCGCGGCACTGCACGATGGTGCGGCGCATGGCTGCATGCCAGGTCTGGACCGAGGCCGTCAGCGCATCGCGCACCGGCCCCGTGCGGTCGTCGAACTCCACGGCGCCGCTGATATAGATGCAGCCCGAGTCCAGCTCGATCGACGTGCGCTTCATCCAGTTGTCGAACAGCGCACGCAGACGCGCCACGCCGCGCGGCGCCTGAAGCGCCGGAAAGAACACTTCCTGCTCGAAACGATCGTGGTACTCATGCACCACGGAAATCTGCAGCTCCTCGCGCGAGCCAAAATGCGCGAACACGCCCGACTTGCTCATGCCCGTCAGCTCGGCCAGAGCGCCGATGGACAGGCCCTCAAGACCGATGTGCGTGGCCAGGTTGAGGGCGGCCTCCACAATGGTGGCCTTGGTCTGCTGCCCCTTGTGCAGCGCGCGGCGCGGCGCGGGCGCAGCGGCTTCGTGCGCGGAAGAGCCCGCCTTGGGATCGGCCGTGGCATCAGCGGTCAAACGGGTGGTGCGGCGTGGGGCGGAAACGCTGGACATGCGAAATTCTTGTTAAAACGAACGTTCGTGCTATTTTGCATGGAAAGCTTGTCGCGGCGAAGACATGCGGGGGAAAACACCTAGCCAGCGGGCAGGCGCAAAAAAGCCGGCAGGGGCCGGCTTGGTTGCTTGTCATGCCTCAGAGCAAGTCATGCCTCCACGGCAAATATCTTGATGCCCTTGAAGCGCATGTGGCGTTCGGGAGGAAGATCGGAATTGACCATGGCTTCGGTCACTTCCCAGACTCGACTGTCCTCGAAATGGACAGAGAAGCGGATGATGCCCTGGGCCATGGAGGCCAGCACCACGCGCTCACGGCCATCGCGCGACCAGATGGGCATCCGGAAGGAGTCATCCAGGAGCAGAACCTCCCCAGCCTGGCGCAGTTGGGCCGTGAAGCGCAATGTGCCGCCGACAGGGACCGTGGCTTCGGTGAATTCCTGGGCATGCACAAAGCTGTCAACGTCAGACTGGATGTCTGTGATCACGATCTCGGGCGCCTGGACATCGGAGACATCCGGCAGCGGCGCGTAGGGCAGCATTACCCAGCCGGTGCCGGTCCAGTTGGAACGCATGGCGCCCGGCTCCACTGTTGTGGACATGTCATCGGGCGCAATCAGGGTCGTGCGAATGTGAGCATCGTCGGCAGTGCCGCAAAACCAGCCGCCCAGGTCAAATTCAAAGTTCATAGAACAACTCCACGCCAGTGTCGTCGGTATCAATCAGCGTGCCGCCCAGCATGATGGTGCTGGTACCGGGACGCACGAAAAGCTCCGGGGGATTCAAAGAGGTGGCGCTGGCGGAGATGAGGTCAGGAAACACCTGCCAATCCTTGCCGTCTGCCGTGCTTATCAGGCCCGTGATGTACTTGGCACTCTCCAGGTACGAAATGCCGATGTAGAGCACACCATCGAGATCAGCACCCACAAAGGAAATCTGGAGGATGGTGCGCGCCGAGGTGGCGTCCAAAAGGGGGTACGCGGCAGTTTGACTCCATAGGTGGCCGTCCTCGGAGACCATGGCAACGATGTGCTTGGCGCTGAAGCCCACCGCGATAAACCGGGAGCCGAAGGTGTAGAGCCTTGACACGGGAATTGGCAGTGCAGCTGCTACGGCCGCGAAACCCGTACTGACGGAAAAGGACACAGCATCCGTGCTGACAGCGGCCCTGCTCGGGGAAGCCACGCAGTACACGGTGCCGTTGTGGGCAACGCCCATCCAGGCGCCGAGCGGCGCCTCTGGCAGACCGCGGGCATCCCATGCGCCGGTGCTGGCGTTGTACACCGACATGGCCTGGTCGGTGCGCGACGCAGCCATAAATGCTTTGCCTCCAGCGACTTGGACGTTCCGGACGTAGTCCCAGGACATGGTCCACGAGGCGCCGTTGTCTGTGGACCGATAGACGCGGGCGATACCATCGCCCGCGCCTCCTTCAGCAAAAAACAAGGTGCCCAGCGCTGTGACCCGCCTGAACTGCACCCTGTCACCAGAGCGAACGGTCAGCGTGGTTGTGTCGGTCCCCGTGTAGTAGTCCACGGGAAACGGCGGGTTGCTGGTCGGGCGCGTAGGAACAAGCATGTAAACCGATCCGTTGTGCGCAATGGAATAGGCTTCCACGGAGGCCGGATTGGTTTTGGGGCGCAGCTTGAAGGGCCGTATCCGGGCCGTGACGTAGCTGGGCACACGCCGGTCTGGGCCAGTGTAGATAGTCCGGCTGCGCAGCGGCGCGCCGCCTCCAAAAAGGATGTTGTAGGAGAGCATTAGATCCACCCCTGGGTTGCGGATTGTGTGAAAACTTTGTCGGCGCGGCGGTTGTCCAGGCGCATGTCGTCCTCGATGCCGAGGAACTTGCCCCCGTTGCGGCGCAGGATGGGCGTGTTGGCTCCCGACTGGTTGGAGAGGCGCAGTTGCTCCTGTGGCGCGGCGCCGGCAGGCATCAGGCATTCGCACAGCGGATGCTTGACCAGGTAGTGCATGCCGACGACGAGCGTGTGCGGGCCGGTGGTGGTCAGCTCCTGCTGGGGCATGGAGAACGGCGATCCGGTCAGGCGCCAGCCCATGGGGTCCTGCGCAGGGTCCGTGGCGCTGGCGGTGATGCCCGCAGGCACGCGCCGATAGGTCAGCAGCGAGGTAGGCGACCAGACAGTCGCGCCTTGCTGGTAGTTGCCTGGCGCCCAGCGCTGGGCGCCTGCGATGATGGCCGCATTCTGGGCGCTGGCCTCTGCCGCTGCAGCGGCGATCTGGGCCGCATTCTTGTTGCCCTCCACCGCCTGCATGGCCTGCAGCATTTCAGCGAGGTGCGTGACCGTCCAGGTCACCAGCCCGGCCGTCCAGTTGCGAAAGCCGGTCAGCCAGTTCAGATAGACATCCGTCTTGACGTCGAATACGTCCTGCGGATCCGTGCGGCGATTCGGGATCGCCACCGATTCCTCGGGCGCACTAGGCGGGGGGGTGAAGTTCATCGTCTTCCAGTCCTTCAATGGTTAGATTGCAATCGGAGAAGCCATGGGCCACCAGAACCTGGTCGAAGCCCGTGATATAGCCGTAGGTGGTGAGCACGCCGTAGCCGCGCGCACCTATCCAGACGACCGGTCTGGCGCGATACGCCAGGATTTCGTTGCGCACGCGCTCGTACTGCGTGCCTTGGACGAGGACCTGCAGCTTTAAGCGATCGCTGTAGGCGCCAGGCTCTGCCATCCAGCCGCCCCAGTCGTCGCGCTTCTTGAGGCTCCAGTCGTCGAAGCCGATGGACGGCCGCCACTGGGTATTTCCCAGCCACACGGCGCGGCCGAGGACGACTTCGGCGCAGCGCGCCTTGGCGCCCTGGTTTCGGATGCGGATGGTGATGCTGGCCTGCGTATAGGCTGTCAGGCCGCTGATGTGCAGCTTGCGCTGGCGTTCGATAGGGTTGAAGAAATAGCCCCAGTGGGAATTGCCCGAAGGCCTGAGCATCAGGCGCTGCCCGCTGTCGAACACCTCACCGTCGACGGGATCGACCATCGACACCTGGACGTCATGGGCCTGCACGCCCAGCAGCATCACGTCGGTGACGACGCGGCCAGGCTTGATGACCACCTCGATCATGTCGTCGGCCTCGGTGAACGACCCCAGGCTGGCGTCGAACATGCGCAGGCGGTTTTCGACACCGCGCCTTTGCCACTTGCCGTCCGAGCTGGCCGGGTTGTTGCCGGTGTTGGCGTCGGCCATGCTGCGCCAGATCACGCGGTCTGCATCAATGATCTCGTCGTTGAGCGCGTAGGTCTTGCCGGCCACCCAGGCCAGCAAGGTGCTGGCTGCCACATTGGTGGTCATGTTGCTGAGCGAGACCGGCAGCGGTGGCAAAAATCCCATGCCGTGGGTGAAATCGCCGTTCATGCGCACTCCCGTTGCTTGACGCCCAGGGCGTCGTTCTTGCGCGCCAGGCTTTCCATGCTGTGCAGCAGCACCAGCTGCTGGCGGCCGATGTCATAGAGCAGCTGCTGCAGGCCCTGCACCGACCGGACGACCTCCGACCAGCCGCCACCGTCGCCCTGAAGGCTTGCCAGCAATTGCCGGGTCTGCCGAGCGTTGTGGATGCGCGAGGGGCCGGTAATCTCCAGCTCAGGACCGTCCTCGCCGACCAGGCGGATGCCGCCAAAGTGGTCACCACCACCCATGAAGCGGGGAATGCCGAACTGATCCAGGGCCGCGTTGACGTCCTTCTCCGTGTAGCCGTACAGGTAGGCCAGATCCTTGGCCGTGCCGCCGGCGGCCTTGATGTCGCGCGCCAGGCCCGCCAGGTCGCCCGTCCCGTCGTACTTGTGGAAGGTCGGTGCGAGTTTGTCCAGGTGGGCGATCCTGTCCTTGTCCGTCTCGAACTGGTAGATGGCCTCGCCATCGCCCATGCTCGCCACGGGAACCTTGTACTTGCTGGCGGCCGCGCCCGACCCGCCCGAGCCGCCATGCAGGGATGGCGGGCCCAGATCGCCGCCCGAGCTGCCCCCCTTGCCACCTGTGCCCGCGTTGCCAGCGTCGGTGGTCGTCTTCTCCTTGATGATCGCCGCGCGGAACTCGGCCCAGGCCTGCTCGGAGGTGAGCAGCCGCGTGTCGATGCCGCGTGCAACGTCCAGTGCCTCCTTCTCGGCCTTGAGCAGACGGTCCAGATAGTCGACCTGGTTCTTTTCCTGCTCCAGGATCAGCTCGTCGGTGGACAGCTGCTCACCGGCCGCATCGTGCAGCACCTCCAGCTTGTTGGCCAGGATCAGCTGCGCGGCCTCGTAGTCCAGGCGCGAGCGGTATCCCTGCGTGGTGATGCCGCCGCGTGCGGTGGACGCGGCTTCCCCGATTTCCGCAGCCTCCGGCAGGTAGCCCGTGGTGCGGTAAGTCTGCAGCGCCTGGTCGATGACCTGGTCGGCGCGGTCGATGGCCATGCGGTGGGTCGCCTCGACCTGGCCACGCAGCTCGTTGACCTGCTCGCGCAAGGTATCCATCAGGGCGCGCTCTGCATCGACGCGCTCCTGCGCCGCGTCCACGCGGGCCTGCGCGGCCGTGCGCTCCGCGTCAATGGCGCGCTCCAGCGTAGCCCAGGCCTTGTCCGTGGCAGCACGGGCTGTCCGCTCTGCCTCTTCCTGGGCCTTCTTCGCCGCTTCCTCTTTCGCTTTGGCCGCATCTTCCGCCGTCTTCTTGGCCTCCTCGGTGGTGCGGGTGACGGCCTTGAAGGTGCCATTGAGTTTGAGCAGCTCGGCGGCAGTCTCGGCCGAGGTCTTGCCGGCGCCGCCCACGGAGCCAACGATTTTTTCGATGCCGGCGCCGAAGTCTTTCAAATTGCCACCGCTCTTGAGCAGCTCATCGATCTCAGCCGTCATCTTCGCGGCCAAGCCAGAATCCACGTGGCCTTCACCCGAAACTACGGTCTTCACGAAGTCAGCGAAATAGCCCGTGGTCTTGCCGTTGCGGAAATCCGTCAGGTCAGATTCGGAGAATACGCTGAGCTGGTCCTTCAGCACCTTGCTGCGCGCTTCCTCTGCGCTGGAAGCCTCGAGCTTGTCCTCCACCAGCTTGCGAAACTGGGCCTGTGCGTCATCAGCGTCGAGATCAATGTCGACGCCCAGATCCTTGAGCTGCTTGTCCAGTTCTTTCTTGGTAGCAGTCTTGCGCTCGTCTTCGCTGTAGAAGTTCTGGTAGAAGCTGCTGGTATTCGCGTTGAGCGCTTCGATCCCGCCCGAGGCCTTGATGAGGGCCTCAAAAGCCAGGTCGGTCATGTCGGCAAAGCCGGTGATCTTCTTGCCCAGCTCCTCAAAGGAGCGGCCGATCAGGTCGATGGTCTGGAAGGCGGCCTGCAACGCCTCGACATTGGGTGCTTCGCCCAGCGAGTCCAGCGTGGTGCGCATCCAGCTGGGCAGGTCCGCCTTCTTGAGTTCGGACACCAGCAGTGAACCGGTCTGGCCCAGGAAGGCCTTGTAGGCCTCTTCCGGGTTGTTGCCCAGCGAGCGGTTTTCGAAGCCGGCCAGGATCATGCCGGTCGTCTTGTCGATGATCTTGGCGTAGCCGTAGGCGTCCTCGTCGCTGTACCGGCCGTTGGCGGCAAAGCCGCCCACCAAGTCGATGTCGCGCACTCCGCCCATGGCGTACTTGCCCAGGGATCCGTAGACCAGGGCCAGTCCGTCCAGACTGGTCTTGAGCTGCTTTTCGATGCCATCGCTGTGGCGGCGTGTCAGATCGTCGTACCAGTCGCCTGCCGCGCGGCCGAACAGCTGCTCGGCCGCCTTGTCATTGCCAATGCCGGCCGTGCTGTAAGCCGCGCCGCCATGGTTGGCGCCGCGGGAGCCGAAGGCCTTGTCGAGCGCTCCACCGAGGAAGCTGCCGATCATCGAACCGATGCCCGGAAGAATCCAGGTTCCCACCGCCTGACCCACAGCGGCTCCGTACTGTCCTTGGGACAGGCTGTACAGGCTTCCCAGGTAACCGGCAGCAGAGCCAATCCCTCCCTGGAAACCGGGAATGTCTTTCAGCCAGGTGTCGAACCGGCCTACGGTCTTGCCCAGGTCCTGCAGTGCTTCACCGGCGATGTTCCAGCCATTGGACATGAGCTTGAGTGCGGATTCATTCAGGTACTTCTGCGCCGAGGTTCCCCAGGTGGACCAGTCCGTCAATCCACCGCCCAGGCCCGTGCCCTGCGCATCACCAGCGCCCGCTGTTCCCGGAGCACCGCCTTGACCGAGGAAGTTGCCGACGAACCCCCTGAGCTGAGCGAAGACAGGCACGAGAAACGGCCGCGCAAACGCCTTGTACATCTCATCGGCCACAGAGGCCTTGAACGTCGCACTCAGGCTCTTGGTGAAGGTACGCCAGCCTTCGGTGCCGTTGGCCAGCATGTCCGTGAAGCCCTTGCGGAACATCTCGTCCATCTGGTCGACCGATTTCTGAGTCTCCTGCATGCGGACACGTTCGGCAACATTGGCCTTGGCCTGGTTGGCTGCGGCCGTGGCGTCGTCCTTGAGTTTCTGGGCGCCAGCCGCATCATCCGGATTCTTGGCCGAGATGTCTTCGAGCTTTTTCTTGAGCTCGATCGCGACCTGGTACTGCTCCAGCGCGATCTTGCGGTCGCGTTCCGACATGGCTGCCAGAGACTGCTCGAACTGCACCGCCTCACTGGCCGCCTTCACGCTTTTGGTGTACTCGTCCACCTTGCTGGCAGACTCGTTGTAGCCCTTGACCCGGGCGAGTTCGCGCGTGGCCTCGACCTCTTTGCCAACGGCCTCGGCGACCTCCCTGGAGCAGCGGACACTCTCTTGCCCGGCCGCGTTGTCTTCCAGCTCCGCGATGGTCTTCTCGACCTGCTCCTGGCGCAGTTGTCCCAGCGCCTCCCCGGTCAGGCCGATCGCGCGCGTTTCCTGCCGGGCGAGGTCCAGGTTCTTTTCGGCCAGTACGGCCTTGGTCTGGTGCTCCTTGACGAGTTGCGCCACCTCCTGCTGCCTTTTCTGCAGTTCCTGATCGCGCTTGAGCTCCTCATTGTCCTGCTGCGTTCTGGCTGGCACGGCCGGTGGCGCGTAGCTGACGGTCCGGGGTACCGCAGGCGGCTCTTTCTTCTGCGCAGGCGCGTCGGTTTTCTTGCTTTGCTCCTGCGGCTGTGGCTGTCCCACCAGCGGCGGATTGATGAACCCGCGGCCGCCGCCTGCATTGCGCTGACCCTGTGCAGCCATCAACTCGCGCTGCACCTGTTGAAGCTTCTCGACCAGGCGCTGGGCATCGTCATGGGCCGTGCGCACCCACACATTGCGCGATGTCGCTGCCCCCTTGGCTTGCAGCATCTCCAATTCAGCCCTGGCGCGCGGAAGCTCCTTGGCCAGATAGGCTGCCTTTTCCGCATTCGACTGGAAGGCCGTGCTGATGTATTGCAAGCCCACCGCGCGCCCGGCTATGTTGCCCAGGCCGCTGCTGATCTGGCCCAGGAAGCCCGACCCGTTGTCACGCGCGCGCGACATGGACTCCGAAAAGGCGTTCATGTCGTTGGCCGCTGCATTCATGCCAAAGGAGATCATCTGGCTGATGCCGGAATCACCCACGGCGGACTTGAGCTTGTCCCAGGCGTTGGCCATGCGCTGAGTGCCGGCATCCAGCCTGTCCGCCGCCTTGTCGGTCCCCTCTCCCAGGGAGCTTTGCAGCGCCTGCGAGAAACGGGGCAGAAAGTCCTGCGTCACGATCTCGCCGGTCTGCAGCATCTGGGAGAACCGCTCCTGTGTCACACCCAGGGCCTGAGCGCCGACCAGCGCCGCATCCGGGATATGTCCCAGTTTCTCGCTGAAGTCCGACGCGCCTATCGTCCCCTTGCCCATCAGGTCGAGTACGGCTGCCAACGAGGCATTGCCCTGCTCCACGGAAAGGCCCATGGCCGCGTTGGCCGAGGCAATCCCCGTGAAGATGGTCTGCACCTGCGCGCCTTCCAGCGCCGTACCACGCGCCTTGGTGGCGAAGTCGGCGTAGGCCTGGCCGGTGGCGTTGAGCTGCAGGCCCAGCCGATCGGCCAGGGCCGTGACATAGGCCAGCTCCTGCGCGCCCTTGCCGCCGGTGGCAAGATCCAGTCGCGTACGCAGATTCTCTGTCTGGGCACTGGCCGTGTAGAGGGCCTCTCCCACCTTGGCCGCCGAACCCGCCACCTCCAGCATGGCATTGGCACGGCCGGCAATCTTGCCCATGGAAGTAGACAGGCTCTCGATATCGATGCTGGCACGCGCCGACACAAGTCCCGTATCCGTTGAGGCACCTGCGAACTGCGACATGTCGGCATACGCCTGCTGCAGCTTGCCGTGGAGTTTGTCGAGCTCCTGGGAGAACTGGGCATTCTGCGCACGCAGCTCGCTCAGGCTGGGCGTCTCGGCGATGCCTATGCTTTTGACCGCTGTACTCATGCTGATCTCTGTTCGGTATGCTTGACCGCTTGTGTTTGTCTTGAAAGGCCGGAGCCGAGGCCCCTATGCCTCAGCCCCGGTTGAGCTGGCGCAGCGCCTGCGCCTCCAGTACCTGCAACTGCGCGAACACCTCGCCGCGCTGCGCGGCGGGCACCGCGTAGCGGCGCATCACGATCTCGACCCCGGCGTAGTCCAGCCCGTCCCAGTGCCACTGGCCCCAGGGCGTGGCCGTCCTGCGCCACTGGGTGGAGCAGCCGAGGTACACGCTCCAGGCCATCGCATGCTCCGGCCACAGTTCGTAGTCCTCGGGATGCTGGCGTTGCAGATCGCCGGGCACCATCCGGTCGGGGTCGATCCCCATCTGCGCGCACTGGGCGCGCAGCTCGTCGTCTACGAGATAGCGGTCTGCGCCGTCGAGGCCGAGGTGATGCCGGACAGCGCCACGGAGTTTTTTGTGGCGGCATCCCGCTGGTGCACGTTGAGTCCGTCGAACCAGGCCACGGCCATGGCCTGCTCCAGTCCCGGGTAGGCCTCCTCGGCCGCCAGGCGCTCGTCGCGGCTGTAGGGCACGGGTGTTCCTTCGTCGCCCAGCATCCCCTCCCAGCCCACAACCACTTCGTCGAGCAGTTCAGGGATGGTCATGCGCCGTACCTCCTGCGAGCCATCGGGCTGCGTGGCGGGCTTGCCGACGACGATGAGTTCATTGATCTCGTCACGCCGCGCCTTGCCCAGGCGCTTGAACACGACGGCAAAGTGATGGGCTCCGAACCTGCCCTCATCGACGGGCAGGTACAGCGTTGCGGGAACGGAGATGGTGGGCTTGAGCCCGGAAATCTTGACGGCCATGGTGATCCTTGGATGTGTAGTTGTCAGGCAGGGAGGTGAGGCGTCAGATCTCGATGGACCACTCGTCGTTGCCCGCGTCGGAGGGAATGAACGACAGGGGGATGGTGATCATCTGCACGCCATCGCTGTCGCTGTAGGTCGGCTTGCCGATCTGGGCGCGCGCGCTCTTGAAACTGACGGTGTTGGTGGCGCCGGGGCCATGCTTGAGCGTGACGGGCACGATGGCGCTGGCACGCGCCAGGCCGATCCAGTCCTTGGTGGCCACGCTGGTGTTCTCGAAGGTGACGCTGCCCGTGGACTTGCGGTCCGTGATTTCCACGGTGTCCACATTCATCAGGTCGCGCTTGACCACCTGGTTGCCGCACTTGAAGCTGAAGGCGCTGCAGGCCACCGCCAGGCCGTCGAGGGTCAGTTGGGTGTTGGTCTTGTTGACGCCCAGGGGAGCGACGAAGTCGCTGTAGTCCACTGCCGGCAGGGCCTCATCCACGGCGGGAACGAAGGAGCCCGTGAACTCGAACTTCCACTTGGGAATGGCCTTGGCATCGGTGCTGAATTCCACCTCGCCGCGTGCACCATGCATCTTGTAGAGGGTGCCGTCCACGTTGCCGTAGATGGTCACGCTCTGGATGCCGTCGGTCACGGGAGAGAAGACTGTCTTTACGCCAGTCTCGGTGCTGGCGCTGGCGGCACACGCACGCAACAGGTCGGTCACGCCGGGACGCTCGCCCGCTGCGGCCACACCCGCGAATTCCACGGAGAACGACACCTTCTGGTATTCGGTGACCAGGGTGCTGCCGCTGGAGCCGAAGAAGGGACGGATGTTGTTGCGCTCGACCACGTCGCCCTCGATGGGGGTGAGGGTCACGTCGCTGACCAGCATGGCATTGGCCGCCAGCGGTACGACGGCCGTGCCGACAACGGTTTCAACCAGGGCCAGGAGGGCCATCTTGCGCATGATCTTTGCTGCCATTTGGAAAATCCTTTGAAGAGACAAACAGAGGTTTCGCGGCCTTGGGCGCCGTTCTCCAGCGCTGCGGGCCACAGGGGTTGCGGGAAAGGTGCGGGGTATCCGGTCTAGGCCCGGTTCGGTGGTGTGCAGATCACAGGTAGCTCCAGGTTCTGAGTTGCAGGACAACGGAGTGGCATCGCACTCCCGCGAAATCCACAGGCTCGGCACGCACGACCTGCACGCCATCGGTGCTGTCGTCGCTGCCTGCCAGGGGACCGGGCTGGCACGCGCCGCCCAGGGTCGGATCGGCTCGCACCAGGGCGCGGAACTGCTCGACCAGGTCGTCAAGCAGCAGTTCGCTGGCCTGGGTGTCGGAGATGGCCAGGTAGCCATGCAGCGTCCACTGGTGCACGCTTACCGTGCGGGCCGTGCTGCTGCCGTGCTCGGCCGTGCTGCTTCTGCGCAGCCACCAGCCGCGGACATGGGCCGTGCCTGCTGCAGGCGGCGTGTACGTGAACAGGGCGGCCAGCTCGGCATCGCTGGCGGCATGGCGTTCGCGGTCCTGCACAACGCCGATCTGCGGCACCGAGGCCAGGATGGCCACGATGGCGTTGCGATGCTGGGCCAGTGCATTCATGAGCGCAGCACCGGAAAGGCCGCCGCCACACTCGCCGCAGCCTCGGCCACGATGGGCCGCAGATGAGCGGAAAAGAGCAGGAACAGTTGTGCGATGGCGTACATGGGTCACTCCGTTGGGGGACGCAGAAAAAGATGCGTCGTTGCGATGGAGTGACTGTGCCGAGGCAGGCAAAAATGAATAAGGCCTGCATATGCAGGCCCGGTTTCAGCGTCCACAGGCGCGCGCCTTCTCAGGCGCAGCGGACCTGGATGCCAGGCACATGTGCCTTGGCCCGGCACATCCCAACGGCCAGGCAAGCGCAAACGTCCTGCCGCTCGGGCAGGCACGGACGCACGAAAGAGGTGGACGAAAGAGGAGGACGAGAAAGGCTGGGAGAAGACGGAAACGCCCAGGTCGCCTCAGGCCTGCGGCAAAGTCTCTGGAGCGATGCTGGGCGGCGCGGCCCGGGGGCTAGAGTTCTCCGCCATGCCAGAGAACCCGGCCGCAGATGCGCAGCCGGTTGGCGGCTTCGCCTTCCAGAACCTGGGGCGGATAGGCGGGGTTGTAGCTGACGATGCGCACACCGCCCGTGCTGAAGTCGCGCTCCAGCAGCTTGACGTAGTTCTCACCCTCCAGCTCGATCACATAGACACCATCCTGGGTCAGCGTATCGACCGAGGTGTTGACCAGCAGGATGTCGCCGTCGTTGATGCGGTCCGCCATGGATCTTCCACGGGCACGCACGATCTTGGCGTTGTGCCTGCCCAGTCCCTTGGACTGCAGCCAGGACGAACGGAAGGCGAAGCGGCCTATCACCTCGTCGGGGCCGTTGACGGCCCCATGCCCTGCGCTGACGTGCGCATCGAGCATCTCGATCTGCGTGAACTCGTCTTCGGCCGCCCCGCCATGCCGAGCGGCAGGCTTCGCTGCGCCCGTGCCGTTGAAATACTCCAGCGGCCGGCCCGCTCGCTGCGAGGCCCGCAGCAGTTGCCGTGCCGGCACTTCGCCGCGCTTGCGCCAGGTCCGCACCGTTTCAGGCTGAACCTCCATGCCGGCCATCCAGTCGGGTCCCAAGGCTTCAGCCATGCGCGCCAGTACCTCATCAACGTTGGATGTAAGCGCATCAGTCACAGGTTTTGCAGGCATGGCGAATCTTGACAGTGGTTCGTTATGGACCAAGAATATGGTTCAAATTGAACCGTTTCCTTTTGAACCACGAGCGTACAGCCAAAATGCATTCCGAACACCATCCGGCACCCGCCTTCCAGGGCTTTCGGCCTGCTGCCCTGCCCCCCACCATCGGCATGCACACGCCCGTGGCAGCTGCCTTGGACCCGCGCCATGGCACTTGCAGCGATCTGCTTCCACCGCTGCTGCAGGACTTCGAGCGCCTGATCGGGCTGCAGCCCACGATGGCCCTGGTGCAGCGCTGGGGTGGACTGCGCATCTACATTCCCACACCGGACAAGGTCACAGCCGAGCATCCCTATGCGGCCACCATCGGCGTGCAAGCCTTGCTCCAGCTCGCCCGTGAGTATGGCGGCCTGCCCCACTTCCAGCTGCCCAGGGCGGCGCGTGCACTGCAGGCACTGCGCAACCAGCGCATCGCTGCAGACTACGCCACGGACAAAACGGCCCGGCAACTGGCTGCCGAGCATGGGATTACGGAAGGCCAGGTGGGGCGCATCGTTGCGGCGCTGGGCGTGACAGCACCGGCCAGGCGACGGCGCAATCTCGTGGGCTGAGCACAGCCACCGCGACGAAGCAAGGCCCTGGTCGCAAAAAAAGCCACCGGCACAAGCGGGTGGCTTTGCTGCAAAGCGGACCCTGGGGTCCGCTGCGCTGTGTTCAGACCATCAAGGCCAGGCTGGCTTCCAGATGCTCGGTCGGCAGGCGGCGGAAACCCGAGCGCGCGTAGCGCTGCAGGCGGCCCAGCGCGAACGATGTCAGCACGCTGGCAGCCACCTGTGCATCGACCGTCGGGGCGGAAGAGCCCAGCGCGCCGGCGGCGGGGCGCAGGCACTGGCGCAGCGTGGATTCGATGCGGTCGAAGAACTGGTTCATGCGGGCCTGCAGGCGCTCGTGCTCGAAGACGATGGCATCGCCCACCATGACGCGCACCATGCCGGGGTTGCGCTCGCCGAACTGCAGCACCAGGGAGATCACGCGGCTGGCCTGGCGCATGCCATCCACTGCGGGCCGCTCTTCCTCCGGCACATCCCGCCCGACGATCTGCTGCACCAGCGTGAAGACGGATTGCTCGATGAACTCGATCAGTCCTTCGAACATCTGGGCCTTGCTGGCGAAGTGGCGGTACAGGGCTGCCTCGCTGACGCCCAGATGGGCTGCCAGCGCTGCCGTGGTGATACGTTCTGCACCCGGCTTTTCCAACATGGCCGCAAGCGCCTGCAGGATCTGCTCGCGCCGCTCCCCGGGTTTGGGGCGTTTGCGCGCAGGCGTAGGGGCGGAAGCGGAGGCGGCTTCGTCGGAAACGACATCAGCGCCAGGAGCGGATAAAGGCGACAGGACTTCAGACTCGGACATAAGCAGATCAACTATTTGTAAGTAATTCTCTCACAGCCCCCGGCGGCAACTCCGCACAAAGCTGTCCCCATGAGCGCAACCGTCAGGATCGCTTGCCTGTTGCTTGCGCTGCTATTGTTTCCGAGAGCATGGCCGGCATTTGCAATGGAAGCTCCAAGCGTACCAGCAGGCCCTTGCCCTGCGCTGCGGCCCCAAAGGCCAGAGTGCCCTGGTGCAGCAGGGCGATTTCTTCGGCAATGGCCAATCCCAGCCCGGTGCCGTCGCCGGCCGCGCCCTGGGCGCGGTAAAAGCGCTGCGTGATCTGCGAGCGCTCGGCCTCGGGCACGCCGGGGCCGTCGTCCTCGATCTCCAGGAAGGCCCAGCCTTGCGGTTCATCCTCAGACTGCCCCGCGCCATGGTACATGCCGCAGCGCAGCGTGACGCTGCCGCCGGGCGGCGTGTACTTGATGGCGTTGTCCACGAGATTGGAAACCAGTTCGCGCAGCAGCCAGCTGTGGCCCCAGACACTGGCGGCCCCCACGTCAAGGCCGAAGTCCAGCCCCTTGGCGCTGGCCTGGTCGAAGAACATTTCCAGCATGCTTTCGCACAGGTCCTTGAGATCCACCTGCTGCAGCGGCTGCACCTCGGCATTGCGCGCATCGGCGCGCGACAGCGCCAGCAGCTGGCGTGCCAGCTGCGAGGTGCGCCGCGTGGCATCGCGCAACTGCTCGATCTGCGTCACGCTGAGCACCACCTGGGCCTCGGTGCCCTTGCGCCGCGCCTCGGCCTGCGCGGACTGCGCGCTCAGCGCCCAGGCCTCGACCTGGGCCTGCAAGGCCGCCAGCGGCGTGCGCAATTGATGGGCCGCATCGGCCACAAAGCGCCGCTGGCCTTCGGCCTGTGCGTTGACCAGTGCAAACAATCGGTTGAGCGAGCGCACCAGCGGACGGACCTCGGCCGGCGAGCTGTGCTCCGAGATGGGACTGAGGTCGCGCGGCGAGCGCCGCTCCACAGCCTGGGTCAGGGTCAGAAGCGGCCGGAAAGCCCGGCTGACCGACCAGTAGATGGCGATGCCGGCACCCGCGATCAGCAGCACGCTGGGCAGCAGCACATGCAGCAGCAGCTGCCGCACCCATTGCTGACGCACATCGCCCCCATCGGCCAGCACAAGCACCATTTCACCGGCGCCATAGGTTTCGGCACGCATGACGGCCACGCGGTAGGTCAGGCCGTCATGCTCCTGGCTGTGGAACTCGGCCAGAGGCGTGGAAGGCACGTCGAAGCGGATCCAGGTGTCGCCGGCAACGACATGGCCCTGCAGGTCGCCGATGGCATATCCGACATCGTCGCCGCGCTGGCGCAAGACGTCCTCGATGGCGGGCGTCAGCGCCACCAGGGGCGGCGTTCCCTCGGCAATCGACGGCGCCAGCACCGAATCGGCCAGCGCAGGCAACAGGCGCAAGAGGCGCTGGTCATGCTGGGTGGAGGCTTCGTCTGCCGAGCGATAGCCGAACCAGCCCCCCATCAGTGCCAGCAGCGTCAGCGGCACCACCAGCAGCACCAGCAGGCGAAGGCGCAGATTGGCCGTCATGGGCGGTCAGCGCCTGGGGCCATGCGCCATGTCCGCATCAGGCGGCGGTATGCGAGAGTTCCAGCCGATAGCCGAAGCCCCGGATGGAACGCAGCGCCACGCCATGCGGCTCCAGCTTGCTGCGCAGGCGCGAGACATAGACCTCGACCGCGTTGGGCGTGATCTCGCGGTCCCAGCCTGTGAGCGCCTGCAGCAGCTTGTCCTTGCTGGCGGGCTTGGGCGCGTGGATCAGCAGGTACTCCAGCACGGTCCATTCGCGCGGACCCAGGTCGATGGGCAGCAGTTTTCCCTCGCTCTCATCGTCTTGCGCAGGCTGGCGCGCGCCGGCGCGGCGGCCTGCCGTGTCCAGCTCGATGGGGCCAAAGCTCAGGACGGCCGATGTGGCCGCCTGCGAGCGGCGCAGCAGCGCGCGCAGCCGGGCCAGCAGTTCGGGAAGCTCGAAGGGCTTGACCATGTAGTCGTCGGCGCCCTGGTCCAGGCCCTGCACGCGGTCCTGCAGCGCATCGCGCGCCGTCAGGATCAGCACGGGCATGGCCGAGCTTTCGACAGCGCTGCTGCGCAGGCGGCGTGTGAGCTCCAGCCCATCGATGCCCGGCAGGCCGATGTCGATCACGGCCAGGTCGAAGGCTTCCTGGGCCAGCACCTCCAGGGCGCGCTCGGCACTGCCGACCCAGTCCACGGCATACCCCGCATCGGACAGTCCCAGCTTGATGCCGCTGGCCACCATCACATCGTCTTCCACAAGAAGCAAACGCATATCAAACCTAAAAAACAAAAGCCGCCCAAAGGCGGCTTGCAGCAAACCGGCCCAGGCCGTCAGACCACGCCCGGGCCATGCACGATGGTAACGCGAACCGCAAAGTCCGCGTCATCGGGCCTCAATGGCTGCGGATCATGGTGCCGTAGGCCTGGTCGGTCAGGATTTCCAGTAGCATGGCATGCGGCACGCGGCCATCGATGATGTGCACGGCGTTGACGCCGGCCTTGGCGGCATCCAGGGCACCGCTGATCTTGGGCAGCATGCCGCCCGAGATGGTGCCGTCGGCGAACAGGGCGTCGATCTCGCGCGCCGTGAGGTCGGTCAGCAGGCTGCCGGCCTTGTCCAGCACACCAGGGGTGTTGGTCAGCAGCACCAGCTTTTCGGCCTGCAGCACCGTGGCCAGCTTGCTGGCGACCACGTCGGCGTTGATGTTGTAGCTCTCGTTTTCCTCGCCAAAGCCGATGGGGCTGATCACGGGGATGAAGGCGTCATCCTGCAGCGCGCGCACCACGCTGGGGTCGATGGAGACGATATCGCCCACCTGGCCCACGTCGTACTCGATGCTCGGATCCTTGTTGTCGACCATCTTGAGCTTGCGTGCGCGGATCAGGCCACCATCGCGCCCGGTCAGGCCCACGGCCTTGCCACCGGCCTGGTGGATCAGGCCCACGATGTCCTGCTGCACCTCGCCGGCCAGCACCCATTCCACGACCTCCATGGTCTCCGCGTCCGTCACGCGCATACCCTGGATGAACTCGCCCTTCTTGCCCAGGCGGTTCAGGGCCGTCTCGATTTGCGGCCCGCCGCCATGCACCACCACCGGATTCATGCCCACCAACTTCAACAGCACCACGTCTTCCGCGAAGTCGGCCTGCAGGGCCGGATCGGTCATGGCGTTGCCGCCATACTTGATGACCATGGTCTTGCCATGGAACTTGCGGATATAGGGCAGGGCCTGGGCGAGGATTTCGGCCTTGTCGCGGGGGGCAATCGAGAGGATATCGTTCATGGTGCTAGCCCGGGGGCGTGGAAGTAGTCAACAACAAGGCGGGCATTGTGCCGCAACTGCGCGGCAGTGTTGCATGCCCGGATGACGGAACGCCCACTGGCGCCCGGCCATCATCCATTGTTCTGCATCCAGCCCGGCAGCTTGAAGCGCACGATGGCCAGATAGGCGATCACATAGCTGACCACGAACAGCAGGCAAAAACCCACCAGAACGGGCGTATTGCTCCAGAACAGCAGCGCCGGCACCACGGTCAGCAGCGTGAAGGCCCACAAATAGGGCGAAGTCCGGTTGTTGCGGCGCAGCATGCGCCGTGCCAGATCGTCGTCGAACACGCCGCGCACGATGCGCCGGTAGATCAACTGGTGGAAATGCAGGGCATCCGCCATGCCCGGCGACATGCCGCGCATCAGCTTGCGGTAAATGGAAAACACCGTCTCCCAGACCGGATAGATCAGCAGCAGCATGGGAAACCATGGCGAGACTGCGGAATTGCGCTGCACCAGGGCAATGCTGGCCAGGGCAATCGCCAGCCCCCAGACATAGGCCCCGCCGTCGCCGGCAAACATCATGCCGCGCGGATAGTTCCAGACCAGGAAGCCGCAGGTGGCGGCGGCCAGCGTCACCAGCATGGCGGCCAGGGTCCGGTCCCCCACCTGCAATGCCACGTGGGCCAGCGCCAGGCAGATGATGGTGGCCACCATGCCGGCCAGCCCGTTGTAGCCGTCGATGATGTTGAAGGCATGGGGCAGGCCCGTCAGGGCCAGCACTGCCAGGCCCATGCCCAGCCAGGGCATGGCCGGGCCCAGTGCCTGTTCCAGCCAGGGCCAGCCGAGCCGGGGCACGGTGAGGCCGCACAGCAAAACAGCCAGCACGGCGCTCAGCAGGGTCAGCACCAGCCGGTAACGCACGCTCAGGCGCTGCGAGACATCCTCGATGACGCCGCCGACCACGGCCGGCAGCATGGCGGCCAGGCACACGACAACCCATAGCTGCATGCGCAGCGACGATGGGTCTCCGCGCATGCTCAGCCACGTGCCCACTCCCCAGGACACGGCCAGCCCGAGGTACATCGGCACGCCCCCAAGCCGGGGTATCTCGCCGATGTGAAAGCGCTGCGGCTTGTCGTATCCGTAAGAGGACGTCGAGGACCGCCGAGCCCAGCGCAGCAGCAGCGCACAGCCGATGAAGGAGACCATGAAGGCCAATACCGCCATCCAGATCACGATGACTCCCCATGCAGGCTGCGCAGCGAGGGCGCTGCCTGTGGCAGGGCTCGGGCCTTGCGGTAGGCCGGACGGCTCCACAGCCGCAGCAGGCTGGCCACGTGCCATGCGCCATGGCGCAGGCTGCGCCGGCTCGCCCGCTGACCCGCATGGACGACAGGCAACTCACCACGCCGAAGCTCTCCGCCCAGCGCGCGCAGGCGAAGGCACAGATCCACATCCTCACAATACATATAGAAACCTTCGTCAAACCCACGCAGCCGCATCCAGCTGTCACGGCCCATCACCAGGCAGGCCGCATTCACCCATTCCACACGCTGCTCCACACGCCCGTGCAGCTTGCGTCGCAGCAAATTCCAGAAAGACGGCAGCTCCCGCTCGAAATCCTGCAGCGTGCCGTCTTCGCCGATCTGCGGTGGGTAGGCCAGGGCCCATCCCGGCCGGGCCGCCAGCGCCAGAAGCTCCTGCAGCGGCTCTTCCTGTGCTCCCCAGTACACGTCAGGATTGATCACACAGACAAATGGCTCCCGCGCATTCGCCAGCGCCCGGTTGTGGTTGCAGCCAAAACCCAGGGGCTGCGCATTGCGCCGGATCTCCAGGGCAAAAGGCCAGCCGGAAGCTGGCGCCAGAGGCTCCACCTCGGGGATGTTGAGCGTCAACACCACGCGGGACACTGGCGCCAGGCGTGCCGAAGCCAGGCATTCAAGCAGCCTCTGGATATGAGCGCCATGCCCGTGGCTCACCACGGACACGACCAACGATGAACCCATCAATGCCGCCCTTCAGATCTTCAAACTCCCGCACGGGAATCACGCGCCGCAGAAACGGCGGCACCCAGTATTCCGCTGATGGCTTTTGTCAAGCGTCAGCAGGCTTGCTGTAATGCAAAAAAATGCAACAGCCGCGCAATATGTCATTACCCGGCCATGCCATGCAGTCACTGCGGTGGCCGGGATTATGATGCGCGACAATCTGCCGCCCGGACTTCCGGGATTTTTTGCGCCCGACGTGGGCGCATCTTGCTGCCCGCTGCGGACTGGCCAAGGCCGTCTGGCGTGAATGAATACGGCCGCGGCTCCTGCTCCCAACGGAGAGATTGCCCGGCGCCCCATCTCCTATGACCACACCCATTTCCGATCCCCACGTCTACCTGCGCACCGTCGATCTGAACGAGCGCACGTCGCTGTCCGTGCTGGCCGGCCATGTCCGGGCCCAGGCGCACATACTGGATCTGGGTTGCGGCAGCGGCGCGCTGGGCGCATTTCTCGCCGAGCACAAGCAATGCGTCTGCGATGGCGTCACCCTGAGCCAGGAAGAGGCGCGCCATGCCGCGCCCTTCTACCGCCATGTCCATGTGGCCGACCTGGAGGACTGCGACCTGGACCAGCTCTTCGGCGATGCGCGCTATGACTACATCGTCTGCGCCGACGTGCTGGAGCACCTGCGCCAGCCCGAGCGCATTCTGGCGGCATGCCGCAAGCGGCTGACGCCTGAAGGCCGGCTGCTGATCTCCGTGCCCAATGCGGGCTACAGCGGCCTGGTGGCAGAACTGCTGCACGGCGAATTCCGCTACCGCGAAGAAGGCCTGCTGGATCGCACTCACCTGCGCTTTTTCACGCGGCGCTCGCTGTCGCGCTTTCTGGCCGAACAAGGCTGGCAGGTCGATGGCATCGACACCATCGAGCGGGCCCTGCCCGAATCGGAGTTCCGCGTCGCCTACGACAGCCTGCCACCGGCAGTCGCACGCCACCTGCTGGCCACGCCCGATGCACTGGCCTATCAATTCATCGCCAGTGCCGCCCCGGTGGCCCAGGCACAGGCCATCGAGCCGCCCGTGAACTATCCACAGGCACATGCCCTATTCACGGCACAGCTCTATATGGCTCGCGCTGGCCGCTATGACGAAGAAAGCAAGCTCTCCACCACCGGCATCATTGGCCAGGCACGTCAGACATTGCGCTTTGCACTGCCCGACCACAATACTTCGCTGAGCCATCTGCGCCTGGACCTGGCCGACCGGCCGGGCTTCGTGCACCTGTACCGGCTGGCCTTGCTCGATGCGCAAGGCGCCGTCGTCTGGCAATGGCGTCCCGAGGATTCGGATGCCGCCTTGCTGGGGCAACGCCCGCACCATCAGCTGGTGTGGAACGGGCCCCATCCGGCAGGTGCATTCGCGCTGATGCTGCTGCTGACCGGCGATGACCCCTGGTTCGAACTTCCCATTCCCGCAGAAACCCTGGCCCCCTTGCGTGGCGCCTCGCTGGAGATCGAGATGGGATGGCCCATGTCGGCCGACTATCTGGCGCTGGCCGGGGCCGTGCAGCCGCTTGAGCGGCAGATCGCGCAGGAACGCAGCAGGGCCAATGATCTGCAGGATCAACTGCACACCCAGAACTTGGTGCATGAACAGCAACATGCGGAAACCATTAGCCGGCTGACCGATGAGCTTCAGGGGCTGAATGTTGAGATTCAGCACAAGAGTGACTCCATCAAGGGCCTTTCGCATCGCAATGCTCTGCTAGAAGAGAGCCACGCGACGCAAAGCAAGGAGCGCGCCATCTGGCAGCAGGAGGCCACCCGCGTGCAGCGGGACTTCGCACGGCTGGAACAGCACCTGCGCGACATAGAGAACTCCACCGTCTTCCGGGCCACGCGCCCCCTCGTCCACGCCAAGATGCGCATTGACCGCCTGCTGGGCCGCACGCCCGCGCCTGCCCCTGTCCAAACTCCCGTGCCACAGGCCATGCCGCCGCAGCCCGTCGATGTGATCGTGCCCGTGTACCGCGGCCTGGACGACACGCGCAACTGCATAGAGTCCGTACTGGCCAGCCCCTGCCGCACGCACTGGCAACTCGTGGTCATCAACGACGCCAGCCCCGAGCCCCAAGTCACGGCCTGGCTGCGCGAGAAGGCGGCGCAAGAGCCCCGCATCACCCTGCTGGAGAACGAGGAGAACCTGGGCTTCGTCGGCACCGTCAACCGTGGCATGGCGCTGAACACCGCCCATGACGTGCTGCTGCTCAACAGCGACACCGTGGTCGCCAATGACTGGCTGGACCGCATCCGCAAGGCTGCCTATGGCGATGCGCGCATTGCCTCGGTCACGCCGTTCTCCAACAATGCCACCATCTGCAGCTACCCGCGCTTTTGCGAGGGCAACGACCTGCCGGCCGGCATGGACACCGCCGCCATCGATGCACTGTGCGCGCGCACCAATCCCGGCCAGGTGGTGGACGTGCCCACCGGCGTGGGCTTTTGCATGTACATACGCCGCGACAGCCTGAACGCCGTCGGCCTGTTCGACACCGAGCATTTCGGCAAGGGCTATGGCGAAGAAAACGACTTCTGCCAACGCGCCGCAGCCGCCGGCTGGCGCAACCTGCACCTGCTGGACACCTTCGTGCTGCACACGGGCGGCGTGAGCTTCGGAGAAAGCAAGAGCCCGCGCGAGCGTGCCGCCATGGAGACGCTGCGCCGCCTGCATCCGCGCTATGAAGCCGATGTCATGGCCTTTGTCCAAGCGGATCCCGCACGCACGGCTCGCCTGGCGCTTGATGCGGCTCGCCTGCAGGCAGACGCCGCGCACCAGCCGGTGGTGCTTTCAGTCCTGCATGACCGAGCGGGCGGCACCGTTCGCCATGTGCGCGAACTGGCGCAGCACCTGCAAGGCAAGGCCCTGTTCCTGACCCTGTCTCCCGCTGCAGGCGGCGCCGTGGTGCTGCGCCGCGCCGAAGAGAAAGAAGCCTTCGAGCTGGCCTTCCGCGTCGCCGACCAGATGGAGGAACTGGTGCAGGCCCTGCGCCAGCTGGGCGTGGTGCATGTGCACTACCAGCACCTGCTGGGCCACAGCGAAGCCATCCTGGACCTTCCCGCCCGCCTGGGTGCGGCCTACGACTTCACGGCCCACGACTTCTACACCTACTGCAAGAACATCTCGCTGACCGGCATGGACAACCGCTACATCGAACCGCCACGTGCAGGAGAGTGCGGCTGCTGCGAGCCGGGAGACACCGCGCCCTACGCAGGCACCGTGGCCCAGTGGCGCCATCGCAATGCGCTGCTGCTGAACAATGCGCGCCATGTACTCGCGCCCAGCCAGGACACGGCCGGCCGGATCGCCGGCTTCGCGCCCGGCGCGCGTGTCCAGGCGGTTGCCCACACCGACCTGCCGGCACAGCTGCCGGCTCCAACAGCGCGACCATTGGCCGAGACAGCCCCGCTCAAAGTCGTGGTCTTGGGTGCCATGAGCGCCATCAAGGGCGCCGACGTGCTGGAAGCCGTGGCGCAGGAGGCCGCCAAGCGTGGCGCACCCGTAGAGTTCCACTTGCTGGGCTACGGCTACCGCAGCCTGCAGACCCAGCCGCGCGCTCGCCTGACCGTGCATGGCGGCTACAAGGAAGATGAGCTGCCTGCGCTGCTGGAGTGGCTGCAGCCCGACCTGGCCTGGTTCCCTGCGCAATGGCCGGAGACCTATAGCTACACGCTCAGCGCGTGCCTGGCTTCTGGCCTGCCTGTCGTCGGCCCCGATATCGGTGCGTTTCCGGAACGTCTTGCCGGGCGTGAATGGTCATGGGTCCACGCCTGGGATGCCAGCCCTGCGCAATGGCTGGATTTCTTCGCCAAGGTACGTCAGGCGCATTTCATCGCCTCACAGGCACCGGAAACTCCTCCTGCGTCAGACATGCCGCAGGCGCTGGCTGGCGAAGCCTTCTATGCGCAAAGCTACCTGAAAGGCCTTCAGCCTTGCGAACAGGCCGTGCTCCAGCCCCTGCCCCAGGTTTTTCTGGCAACGCATCGCCTGCAGCGCGAAGCCCATGTGGCCAGCTCAATGGCATTGGCCGCCCTGGCACGGTTGCGCTCCATGCCAGTCCTGCGTGGCGTGGCCAGGTGCATTCCTGCGCACTGGCAGCGGCGTGTCAAGAACTGGCTGCAGGCCTGAGCCCTGGACCATGAGCTCGCAGGCGCCGCCAAAATGGCGATGCCTGCGCAGTTCAGGACTTGCCCAGCAACAGCAAGATCTCGTTATTGCGCAACCAATCCTCGGGATATCGTCCCTGCAGCGCCTGCGGAACGGGCATATCCACATGGCGCCGCTCCTCGCGCAGCACCTCGAAGCCGGCCTGCCGGGCGATATCGATCAGCTCATCGGCAGTGAGTCGGTTCAGCGCCTGGTACTCCTTGAAGACAAAGCGCTTGTAACCATCGACACCGAAATCGGCAAAGCCGAAATCCACCTCGGCAGCATCCAACGGACCTTCATGCTTGTCGATGATGCTCCATAGCTCCTCTTCCGAAGCCATCAGGTGGTGCCAAGGCACATCGTCATAGCGGCGCAGATGCGAGCCCCAGGGCGAATGGAACAGCGGCTCGATCTGCAGGAAGAACACCCCGCCAGGGCGCAGGCAGGCGTGCAGGTCGGCCAGAATCGGCAGCACCTTGTCGCGCTGCACATGCTCAAAGGTGGACCAACTGAGCAATCCATCGTAATTTGCATGGCGCCCCGCCAGTGGCGAATTGGGCACGATGGTCTCAAAGCTCAGCGCGGCAGGAATGCGCGACATGCCCAATTGCTCTCGCGCGATGCGCGGCAGCTTGGCGTATTCCTGGCGGATGTCGATGCCGTGGATGGACGTCGCACCATGGCGCAATACCAGGGCCAGATCGGTAATGCCATCGCCGCAGCCGAAATTCAGCAGCCGAGCCTTGGACAGATCCAGCGACCGACCCAGCCAATCATGCGCCAGATCTGCCGCGTAGTTGAAATGTGCACGAAACCATTCATCCGTGATCTTGCCGGCATCCCATGGCGCCAGGCCGAACAGTCTCTCCTGCAAGCGCAGCTTCCAACTCATGCAATCGTCCTCTTTGTTCTATCAAATGGCCTGGCTGCCGTTCACAGCCGTTGAAGCACATAGGCATCCTGGTGATTCCAGAAATGCACCAGTGAACGATGGCGCAAGGCATCACTGCCCCAGGTTTCGGCAATGCGCTCCAGCACGAAACGCTCCGAGGTGAAGGCCGTGCCGTACTCATTGGCATCAATGGCATTCGATTCGCTGGACGGTGCGAAGAAAAAACCGTCATCGTCCAGTGTCACGCTATCGAAATCCGCAGCCTTCACGCCATGGGTGCTGAACACCAACAGACCACCCGGCGCCACCGCATCGCGCAGCACCTGCAGCCATCGCGTCCAGGTCGAGCGCGGCAGATGGCTGAACAGCGACAGCACGAACACCAGCTCGTACTGCTGAGGCCAGCGTACCTGCTCCGGCACGCTGGCCGACGCAAAGCCCTGCACACCGAAGGTCTGCTTGGAAAAGTCCACGGCATCGATCACGATGTCCGAGACCGTGACCCGTTCCGCACCCAGCGCCTTGACCAGGTGCCGTGTGAAGCGGCCATGGCCGCTGGCGAACTCCAGCACGCTGGCCGTGCGCAGCAAGGGCTTGTCCACTGCCTCCAGCAGCAGCATCAGCTCCGACAGCGTGCGCCAACCATCAGCGAAGTAGTCGCGCAGCGGATTGCGGCTGGAGGGATGTCCACGGAAGAAGCCAAAGATATCGTCCTGTGGCGAGATCCTGCACTCAAGCCCCATGATGTTGGAGAACGAGCCCACAAGGCCATGGGTCTCGATCAGCTCATGAGCCTGCAGCAGCGCATCGTTTTCGCTTCGTGCGCGAAGCAGTACCTGGGCAGCGCCAGCCCTGTCTCCCTGCTCCAGCAGTTGGCTGGCTTCTTTCAGCAGACGTTGCCCTTCGCTCAAATCCGTGGGCAGAGAACTCGTTGTATTCATTGAACTATCCGGGGAGAGTTGTGTGCAAAGGCCGAAAAACCGTCTTCAGCTCACCAGGCGCCGCAGCGGGGGAAGCGAAAAAAGCGCCAGCGATGTCACCGCAGACAGCGCAAACACCAGCAGCGTCATCAAAGGCCAGTAACTGCCGGCTTGTGCAAGGCCATAGCCCCAACGCGCCAGCATATCGATCCAGAAGGGGTGAATGGCATAGATACCCAAAGTGGCCTTGCCCAGGTGGTTGACCCAGGCCGGCACCCTGTGCGCGGGAAAGCGAAGTGCCAGCAAGAAAACGCAGAAGGTCAGCACCATCGCAAAAGGACTGCGATTGCTGTAGAAGAGCACGAAGGCCCACTCCTTGAGCGCCGGATAAAGCAACGCCACACCCCCTGCCATGCCCGCAATCGCCAGGATCACGCCCAGCCACAATTGCCATGACGCCAGGCGCACCGGGCGCCTGAGCAGATAGTAGCCACCGAGGAAATAGACGATAAACAGGGGAGCAAGCCCGATGAAGCTGGCATGCGAGGTCTTCTGCAGCGTCTGTGCGATGGAGACAAACCACGTCATGCCCGCTGCCACGGCCAAGAGATGGCGCCATCCCGGACCATCCCCCACGCCCAGCACCGCATAGCGCATGGCAGGCATCATCAGGTACAGGCCCAGCATCATGTACATGAACCACAGGTGGTACCAGGGACTGCCCAGCACCACATCCTGCACGATGCCCGCCCAGGTCATTCCGCCCCACATCCACTGGCGCCAAGCGAAATAGAACACCGACCAGAACAGCAGCGCCGGCAGCAGCCGGGACAGGCGTTGACCTACCATGCCCCAGGGATCACGTTCGGCAGGCCGCGCCAACAGCACCGCCCCGCCCACCATCACAAACATGGAACTGCCCAGGCGCCCGGCCGCGTCTCCGATATTGGCAACCCACCAACCCAGGCTGTGCACGTCCACCTGCGACACACGCAGCACCGCCGTATGCACCATGATCACGCCGAACGATGCCAGTACCTTGAGCAGATTCAAGCGTGGATCAACACCCGACCTGGCCTCGCCAGCGGGCGGCGCCTGCTGCTGCAATCGTGCCGACTCCTGCGCCATCGTTCAGTTCCAGTGATGAGGAAGGCGCACCAATCCGGGCAGCGGCTTTGGGAAGATGAAGCGCAGATGCAGGAACTGGAACCACTCGTCATAGACGGCAAGACCTGTCTCATCGAACAGGAAGGCACTGATCACATAGTCGCCGCTGTGCAGAGGCAGTTCGGGGAAGGTCAATACCGTCTGCCAGGTTCCATCAGGCAATTGCCGCGGAAAAGCGCCATCTTCGTGGGTGGCCAGGGAGGTGATTCCCACGCCCTTGGACTGCTCGATCATGAAGCCTATGTGCGGGCGCTCCTCCCCGCGTCCGCGCGCCGTGATGGTCACCACCAGATCCTGGCTCTGCAGCAGGCCAGGCTGATCGCCCTCAGGCTCGGCCAGATCCTTCACATCCACCGACAGGATGCAGGCCGTGCCGCTGTCAACGGCAGCCACGGGCCCCGATGGCGTAGCCTCTGCCTCATGCGCCCTGGCCTGCCCACGCCCGCCTGCCCCCTCGGATGCAGCAGCACCTTCCAGGGCTTGCTGCTCGCGCTCCTGGCGCTCGCGTGTGTGCATATCGTAGGCAGCAAGCACCTGCTCGGTATCGCCGAACTGTGCCACCTGCCCCCCACGCAGCCACAGTGCAGCGTCGCAGAGATGGCGGATGTGGTAAGGACTGTGGGAGCAGAACAGGATGGTGCAGCCGCTGTTGCGGAAGGCCATGATGCGTTCTATGCATTTCTTCTGGAAATGCTGGTCGCCCACAGCCAATGCTTCATCGATGATCAGCACATCGGGTTGCACCGCCGTCACCAGCGCAAACGCCAGGCGCACGGTCATGCCCGAGGAATAGGTCTTGACCGGGCGCTCCATCGCCTCGCCCAGCTCGGCGAAGGCCGCGATCTCGGGCTCCAGCTCGCGCATGCGCTCGGGGCTGATGCCGATCAGGCTGCCGCCGAAATACAGATTGTCCCGGCCGCTGAAATCAGGATGGAACCCGGCGCCCAGCTCCAGAATGGCCGTCACCCGGCCCACGCGTTCGATCTTTCCGCAGCTCGGCTGCAAGGTACCTGCCAACAGCTTGAGCAGCGAACTCTTGCCTGCACCGTTGTCGCCAATCACGCCAATGCACTGGCCGCGGTGCAGTTCGAACGACACATCGCGCAGCGCCCAATGGCTGCGGTGCGTGGCGGTTCCCGTCAGCAGCGCCTTGAACCGCGCGCGCGGCGACGGGTACAGCTTGTATTCCTTGCCCAGGTCGCGCACGCGCAAAACCAGGTCTTCGGGCAGCTCGACATGCTTGGCGTTCATAGCCAGTCCACCAATTGATCGCGGCTGCGCCGCACCAGGCCGTTCAGGAGCACGGCCAGCACCAGCAGCCAGGCGCCCAGGGCCACCCACACCGCGGGCTGGGGCCACAGGCCCTGCAGCAGCACATTCTGGTAGCCCAGCACCAGCGCCGTCATGGGATTGGCCCAGAGCACCCAGCGCCAACGCTCTGGGAACAGCGTGAGCGGGAACAGGATGGGCGACAGGTAAATGCCCACCGACAGCAGGAAGGTCACCAACTGCCCCACATCGCGCAGCGCCGCCGTGAGGATGGCCAGCGCATAGGCCAGCAGCGCGCACAGCAGCAACTGGCCCAGCAGCAGCGGCGCCAGGGCCAGCATCGAGGTGTTCAATCCATGCTGGGGCAGATAGGCCAGTGCCACCAGCACCAGCAAGGGCCCGAAGATCACGCTGCTGGCCAGCACGGCCCGCATGGGAAACAGTACGGGTGGCAGCGCGTTCTTCTGCAGAATGCCTCCCGCCTCGATCAGGCTGTTCATGCCACGTGCCGTGGCATCGCAGAACGCCATCCAGGGCAAGGCGCCCACGACCAGGAACGCGCCCACGGCATGCGTGGGCGCGTTGTCGCCCAGGCGCATGGAGAACACCACGTCGAACACGAGATAGTAGGCAGCCACCGTGAGCAGGGGCTGCAGATAGGGCCAGAGCACGCCTGCGGCCGTGCCCGCATGGCGAGCCGCCACCTCGCGCCGGGTCATCACCCACAGCAGGCTGCGTGCCTGCCACAGCGCGCGGCATTCGCCGAATAAAGAGTACATGCGTTGTTATGCGACAAGTGCCGCCCACGTCGCATGGCGACGCAGCGGCACTTCGTTCATGCCAAACCCGGCATTTTCGCGCAAGACGCAAGGTCTGTGCCGGCCTTTATCAGGCAGACCGCGCAAAGAGTGTCAGTTTTTGCAGCCGCCCCAGCGCGCGCGACAGGGGCCGTGCCACGCACGGCCGGCCGCGCGCGCAGCGCGAGCGACCGTGAGCGGGCTCAGGGCTTCTTCACGCCTTCGCTGAAGGCGCGGATGGCATCGACATGCGGCGTGGCGGCCGCGCGCAGCTTGTCGGCCTGCGCCGTGACGGCATCCTGGGCCACCTTGTCCTGGACCTCGGCCAGCAACTGCTCGCGCACCTCCAGATACGGGCGGGTGCCAGCGGGCTTGCGGGCCTCCAGGCGCAGGATGTGGTAGCCGAACTGGGTCTTGACCAGGTCGCTGAGCGCGCCGGGCTTGTCCAGCGCAAAGGCCACCTTGTCGAACTCGGGCACCATGCGGCCGCGACCGAAGTAGCCCAGATCGCCGCCCTTGGCGCCGCTGCCCTTGTCGGCGGAATTCGCCTTGGCCAGTTCAGCGAAGTCGGCGCCCGCCTTGAGCTGCGCCAGCAACTCCCCGGCCTTGGCCTTGGACTCGGGCGTGTCGCCGGCGATCAGGATATGGCGCACCTGCACCTGCTCGGGCTGCTCGAAGCGCTCGGGCTTGGCGTTGTAGAGGCTGCGGGCCTGGGCCTCGGCCACCTGGGCGGGCAGGCGGCTGCGCTCGCGCACCTGCTCTATCCAGGCATCCGACAGCACCTTGTCGCGCGCCAGGCGCAGCACGGCCAGCACTTCGGGCGTCTTGCCCAGGCCCTGCTTTTCGGCATCATCTGCCAGGGCACGGCGCACATAGAGATTCGAGACGATCTGCTGCACCTGCTGCGGCTGGGACAGGATCACGGGGCGCACATCCTCAGGCATGCGCTGGGCATCGGCATTGACATCGGCCGTGGTGATGCGGGTGGCAGGGCCGTCCATCAGCAGCCGGGCCTCGTCGGCCCGGGCCGGCACACTGGCCAGGCCACCGGCCGCCAGGGCCAGTGCCAGGTACACGCGCGACAGGGGAAAAGCAGAAGTCTTGGTCACTTGCATAGTTGGCGTCTTCTCGTCGGTACAAATAAAAAAAGCGGGACTTTCGTCCCGCTTTTTTGAGTGCTACTTAGGCTTTAAGTTGCTTGCTCACGCAAACAAATTAACGCACATAGCGGTGGGGCCAGGTGATGCCGTAGGTGCCCGAGAAGCCTGCGCCAGCGTTGGGGTTGGTCAGCTTGATGAAGGCGGAACCCAGGATAGGCAGACCGTTGCCGCCATTGGTCGTGGCGATGTTGGCCCAGCCGCGCTTGGAGACGGGGTTCTTCACGCCTTGGAAGGCAACGGAAGCGCCCAGCACCGAGGTGTCAGCCTGAGCCACGCCGAACTTCAGCACGCTGGTTTCGCCGCAGAACGAGGTCTTGGACGAAGGAGCGGGCGACAGATCGAAATCATCGCTCTTGACTTCTTCTTCACGGCCGTAGGTCACCAGGCTGTTGGCATCCACGCAGATACGTGCATCGCCCTTGGCAGTCGCGGCATCCAGCTTGGCATTGCCAGTGTGGAAGAACTCGGTCCCAGCTGCACCCTGGATGGCCGTGGTGAACACGGTCTTTGCGGCTGCAGAGGGATCGTTGTTGTATGCCAGTGCGACGCTGTAGCGGCGTGTAGGCATGGAGAACACCCAGTCGGTCTTGCCAGAGATGCTGACATCGTTGGCGTACTGGTTGATCACGTTCTTCGTAGCCAGTGCAGTCGTCAGAGCAGCAGCCTGGGCAGCCGGGCCTGTAACACCCGCCAGGTAAGGCGTCGACATGTCAGGCAGATCGTTCAGGTTTGCAAAGATGAACGGATCTTCAGTCGCTGCAATAGGCGCCGTCAGAGTGCCATCATCCGCCTTTGCAGTACCGATGTTGGTACCGCTGGGCTTCAGCAGCAGAGGGTCAGCCGTAGCAGCGTCCACGCTTTGAGCAGGTGTCAGAGCATCCAGAACGTCTTGTGCAGCAGTAGACTTCTGCTGGAACATGACGAAATTGCCGTTGCCAGCCTTGCCAACGGTCGCGGGTGCAACCGGGGGAGCCAGGGCCGTCAGAGCAGTCGCAGAGCCGGAGAAGGTCGTGGTTTGGGGCACGTTCATGATGTACCAGTCAGCCATCAGGCCGGTGGTAGGAACAGTCATGCCAGCCTTAGCCACAGCTGCTTCAGTACCATACTCGCCATTCAGCAGCGTGTCGCGCAGAACGGTGGTATCGCAAGCGGCAACGCCGGAGGCATTGTGCTTGATGGTCTTGTACAGCTTGGTGTCGTCTGTCAGAGGCGTAGCGAAGACAGCACTGTTCTTCTTCGGGATGTCAGCCATGTTGAAGATTTCAACATAGCCTTCACGCGTGCCGTTGGCAGCAGCTTCAGCCGACAGCTTGGGGTTCAGGCGGCCGGTGGTGGAATTGAAGTAGCCAGCGGTGCCAGCGCCAGTACGTGCGGGCACGTCGCTGAAGCTTTCATCCAGAGCCACGGGACGCGAACGCAGAGCGGGCAGCGTGCAGGTGTTGTCGAAGGTCGTCAGTTGCAGACGGCCATCAGGACCTTGGGCCACGGCGGCGGTCCACACGTCTTGGGGCGACAGCAGGACTTGGAAGTCCAGCAGGTCGTCAGAGTTGGCGGCGCCACGGAAACGCACCTTCACGGCCTTGCCGTTGTCGGTGTCGGTGTTCACCAGGTGCAGCACGGTCATGTTGCCGTTCTGCGCGTTGAAGTAAGGCACCACCAGGTTGTGGCCCGTACCGCCTTCAGTCACTTGAAAGGACGTAGCATCGGTCTTACCGATCTTGGCAGCGCCATCAGCAGCACCCGTACCAGCGACGACGGCAGCCGATGCCATGCCTGCAAAGCCCAGGCCACCAACCATGGCAGCAATGCTCAGGGCCAGAACATTTTTCTTCATAAGAACTATCTCCAGTAAAAAAGATAAGGTAGTTGCAACCACCACGATTGATCGCCGGGGAATCGTAGCACAGCCAGTTACGCCCCTATATGGCTTTTTCAGGGCATCCAAGTGCTGTTTTGCGAAAAAAACAACACCCAACTGGCCAGCTGCGTACAGGGACGGCGAATTATCCCAGACATTTGCTCACAAGGGTAGCTGAACTTACTCCATGAACAGCCACCACTGGCCGTCCTCGCTGACCCAGGTTTCATAGATGCTCAGAGGCACCTCGGCATCGCCCATCATGGGGACCTTGGTCCTGTAGTTGCGCAGCACCTGGCAACGGGTTTCCTCGCACTTGGCCGAGACCAGGTCCCCGCCCCTGAGCACGGTGGCGGCGCCTTGCTCCAGGCGGAAGCGCTCCTGGTTCTTGACGGCGCGGTAGGAAGGCGCCAGCAAGGCGTAGGCCTTGTCCACTTCACCGGCCTGGCGCGCCTTCAGGTAGGCGGCAGAGCGCTGGGTCACCTGGGCCTCGGGGCTCTGGTCCTGTGCGCCGGTGGTGGCACAGCCTGCCAGGACTGCGGCGCAGGCCAGGCCGGCGCCCCATTGCAGCCAGCGCGAACGCGCGGCCAGAGGAAAAGGGAATGTCGAGTGCTTCATGCGGTTTTTCTCTCCGGGAAAAGGGGAATTGGAGGCCTGGGGCGCTCAAATGTTCCTGATTGATTGCTCATCAATACTCAAGGTACGGCAGGTGTGAGCGGCCCCACTTCCACGGAACTCGGCGCCTTGAGTATGGGAGCGAGCGCTCGCATTCGTTCACGCAGGTCTTCACTGACCTCACGCACGTCAATATCCGTGCGCACCACACGCGGGGTGATGATGACCAGCAATTCAGTGCGCCGCCCCGAATTGGTGCTGGACCCGAACAGGTTGCCGACCACGGGCAAATCATGCAGGAACGGAACGCCGTTACGGCTGTTGCTATTTGTCTCCTGAATCAAGCCCCCCATGACGATGGATTCGCCAGAGCGCACCGCCACTCGACTGGAAAGCTGCCGCTGCAGGAAGGCTGTTTGCTTCGTGATCGTGTCCTCGCTACCCACATCGGTGACCTGCTGATTGACCGTCATGGTGACAAGGTTGCCGGCGTTGACCGAAGGCGTGACCTGCAGGTTCACGCCGGTATCCTTGTACTGATAGGAATTGGTGGTCGTGCTGCCCACCGTCGCGCTGGTGGAGGTCTCGCCGGATCGGTAGGGCTGCTGCGTGCCCACGGCAATGGCGGCCGTGTGATTGTCCAGCACCATGAGCGTGGGGCTTGCCACCACTTTGACATTGGTCTTGGTTGACAGCGCGTTGAGCGTGGCACGGACTCTGCCGGCAGAGGATCTCACCGTGTAGTTGAAACCCATGCCCAGTGCATCGCCCAGCGTGGATGACTCGTTGCCCTTCTGCCCGAACAGCGTACCCGTCCCGTCAGCGTGGCTGTTGTGTATCCCGCCATTGAATGCCCATTGCAGGCCGAACTCCAGCCCGTCATTGAGTGTGACCTCGACGATGCTGGCCTCGATCAGCACCTGGGTCGGTGGCAGGTCCAGCTTCTTGAGCGTGGCTTCGATGCGTTCGAACTCCGCTGGAGTACCCCAGACCAGCACCGTGTTATTGAGCTCGTCGGCCATGACACGGATACTGCCCAGGTTGGCACCGACAGCACCCTGGCTGCCTGGCTGCCCCATCGTCCCCGACTGTCCAAAGCCCGTATTGCTGCCCACGCGCTGGCCGGAACCGAAGCCGCTATTGCCAAAGCCACTTCCTCCGAAGCCGCTATTGCCAAAACCGCTATTGCCGAAGCCGCTGTTGCCGAACCCGCTGTTCCCGAACCCGCTATTGCCAAAGCCGCTGTTACCGAAACCGCTATTGCCAAAGCTGCTGTTTCCGAAGCCACTGCCACCGGTGGAAGTGCCCAACCCCGGAGCCACACCGCTGTTGGCAGTAGTCCCTGCCATGGCTCCGCCAAAAATGCCCGCCAGCACGCCCGCCAGATGGCGGGCATTGCCGTTTTGCACGCGATAGATGTTCAACTGGGGCTGGGAACCACCGGAACCAGGCTGATCCAGCTTGGCAATCCATCGCCGTGCTTCGTCCAGATAGGCGGCGCGCGGCGTGATCACCAGGATGCTGTTGAGGCGCTCGATGGGCATGATGCGCAGGGCACCAAACAAGGGATTGCCCTCGGTCAGACCCGCGGCGGCGCCTGCCGCCGCCCCCGCTCCACCGGCAATCGCACCGGTACCGACGGCGCCTGGGCGCACTGCGCTTGCTGCCCCTGGTGCCACACCCGGCGCAGCTGCGCCGCCAGCCCCTGCCCCGCCATTCATGATCTGCAGTGCAGCGCTGACTTCCTGGATGGAAACGTACTTCAGGGGGAAGACCCCCACAGACATGCCTTCCAGCAGGTTGACGTCAAAGGTCCGAACCATGTCAAGCCAGCCCTCGGCCTGGGCACGCGACCCGGCCATGACCAGCAGGTTGCGAATGTTGTCCACGCGCAGGATGGCATCGCCGGGAACCATGGGGCGCAGGATGGCGGCCATCTCGTTGGCGCCGATGTACTGCAGCGGCACGATGATGGTGCCGTAGCCCGGCGCCAGAGGCTTGTCTGACACGGCCTGGCGCACGGTGGCGCCGATGCTCTTGAGCGCATCGACCCGGCCCACATGGTAGGTGCCACGCGCATCGCGCACCATGGCCAGGCCATTGGCCTGCAGTGCGGTTTCGAGCAGGTTGAGCGCCTGGTCTGCAGGAATGGTGCTGCGCGTGCTCAGCGTGATGTTGCCCGTGATGGGGGGGTGCAGCACGTAGTCGAGCGACAGGATGTCCCCCAGCACGGTGCGCACCACCTGCGACAGCGGGGCATCCTCGAAATTGAGCTTGACGGGCTTGCCCTCCACGGCCGGGAAGCTTTTGGCCTCACCCAGCAGCTTGCCGGTGCCGTCCAGGATGCGGGGCTTGGCACTGTCCGCACTTTCGGACTTCTTGCCTTTTGCCGCATCCGCATCATCGTCCGGCAGGAATACATAGTCCGACTGCCGGGTGTCTTCGCGGAAGTGGCTGACGAAGTTGTTCTTGGCAGGCTGCGCGCAGGCCAGCAGCAACTGGCACACGGCAAGTGCCAATGCGGTTCGGATAGGTCGATTAGTCAGTTGCATAGGATGTGTTCGGTGAGTTCTTTCAGTTGCGGCGGCGGGGCAGACTGGTGCCTCCGCCCAGGGAGGCATCTCCTCCCGCACCCGGCCGGGTCGGCTCGGGGCGTTCAGCGGCAGCGTTGTTGTTCGAGCCACCGTCAGGGGCGGCGCCGGACGCGCCAGCAGAAGGCCGCGGCAAGCGTGCACCCGCAGGCAATGCAGGGGCCTTGTCCAGCGCAGCCTTGGTCAAAGTGAGAGAGCGGCGTGTTTCCCCGCGTCCGATCTCGATTCCGCGGCCCTGGATGCTCAGCAGCTTCCAGCCATCCAGGGATTGGTTGAGCATCAGGCGCTGCTCCTTGCCGCCATAGACGATGATGGCGCCGGAGACGCTTCCATCGAAAAGGCCTGTCACCTTGGCCTGGGACCATTGATCCTGCTCGGGGGGTGGTTCCGCATCCACTTTTTTCGGCGGGGGTGGAGGCGGCGGCGGGCGGCGGCTCATCGCAAACAGCGGCCGCTCCTGCATTTGCAGCAGTTGGCGATCATCCTCTGCGTCAGGCGCTTTCCTGGATGGCTGCGGCTGCAGCAGTGACTCGATATCCGCCTTGATGGCCTGCGGCGGCTGCCAGCGGCTGTCTCTGATCTCACCCTGAGGAGTGAGCCATGCCCATGCCAGCGCACCGCACATTGCCACCTGGGCGCCAGCAAGACTCCAGCCCAGCCAATTGATGGGGTGCTTCACGATGTCTTGCTCCGGAGAATGCTGAAGGTGAGCTGGGCACTGAACTTGGGCGCCGCTTTCGTGTCGTTGGTCTGAAGAGATCCCATGAGGTTGATTTCAACGTTGTCCAGCCAGACGGTGGGACTGATGTCCTTCAAGGACAGCAGCCCCATCTGCATGGCTGGCCAGTCGCCCTCGACGGTAGTGACGACATCGATGCGCTCGAAAGGCCCTTCTTCGGGATTCGGCCGCACCTGGCTGCTGACCACCGTCAGACCAGCGCGGTCAAGGGCCGAGCGCAGGCTTTGCTGCACGATGTTGCCCGTCTGCGTGGCATCGTTCTCGCCCGGATAGACATGGCGGGCCTTGACGCTGCCTATGCGCTCCAGCATCTGCTGTATTTCCTCCTCCTGGGCCTGCAGACCCAGCAGGCGCGCATAGCGCGGCTCCAGGGTATCGAGTTGCTCCTGGGCCCATTGGTGACGCTCATTCACCCAAAAAGCCAGCAGAACCACGGGCACCAGCACCAATACAACAGGCACAGCCAGCAGCGCCAGCTGGCGCAACGACAGTTTTGCACTAGTGCTCATGCGCCCTCCTTTGCGGAGGCTGGAGCATTGGGAGCATCAGCATCCGAAGGCTTGTTTTCTGCATCAGCGTCGGCTGCAGTCGCAGCCGGGGCCGCATACAGCCCCAGAACCGCAGGATCAATCACGGCCTCCAGAGTGAAGCTCTCCTTGTTGGAGCGAGTGGGCCTCGTGACCGCACTGGGCAGCCGTACCTCACTGAAGCCCGCTTGCTTGGACAGCGCGGATACGACATCGGATGCGTTGTCGCTCAGCCCCACGATGGTGAGTTTGTTGCCAGCGAACTTGATCCGCTGCACAGCCGTGTCGTCCGGCAGCAGCTCCGTCAGCAGAGCCAATACGCGCAGATGGTCAATCTGCTGCTGCTGGCGCGTCAGCAGGTCTGCGACGCTCTGCGATTCGTCCACCGCCGCCTGGCGCTTGGCCACGACTTCGGAAGATGCCTGGGAAAGCCGCTTGAACTGATCGCTGGCATCCAGGGCCCTCAACCGCAACTGCAGGGTGGGAGTGACTGCCAGCGCAATGGCCAAGGCGATGGCGCCCGCCAGGCCCAGCAGCATCCACATGCGCTGGCGCGCCTCACGGCCGAAACGGCGTGACTCGCCAAATCCCTGGAGCAGTACGGGGCTGGACAGCGATGAGGCCCAGACCTCCGGAGCCATGCCCTGGGGCAGGCGCTCAGCCTGTTCCTGCAGCACTTTGGCGACCAGATCCTGCGATGTGATCACCACATCAACCTGTTGCATGCCTGCAGAGTCAGACCCGGCATCAGGCCGCAGCGCATAGCCCCAAAGGGTTTGCACAGCAGAAAAGGGCGACATGGTCTGCACGTCCAGCGCCACCGCACTGTGCAGCGCCTGCGGCGACAGGCGAGGCAGCCGCAGCGTACGCGCCAGCACCAGGTCTGGCGACAGCAGCACGCCGGCATAGGCAGCAGATGGAGAAACATCTCCTTGCGCCGCATCCGACAAGGTCAGTGAATTGCCACGCACCCAGGCTGCATGCATCTGCCGCTGACCTGTACCGTCTGCGCCGATGAGCTGCATGCGTGCAGCAGGCAGACAGCGGCGCAGCCATGGCAGTTGGGTCAATTGCTGCCAAGCATCGCGAAATTGCCCACCCAGTGAACTCAGATCGAGGCCGAAAAATTTGGCATCAGATGTCAGCAAGGCCATGCATCCCGCCGTTGTTGTAATAGTTGAGCCATAGTCGTCAGTTCCTTTTGATTGCCGCGCCGCATCAGGCCTACATGCGTCCGACCCAGGCTTGGGAAGCCGAAAAAATAATCCAAGGCAACCGCCTGTTTGCCGTGCCGCCTTGCACATCGACCTGCCGCACCAGCCTCACGCCACTCCCTCCGCCAAAAGGCACCTTCGCCACCAGGCTGTAGCGTGAGCTTATGGTGGTCTGCCGAAAGGCAGCGACGCCGTCCGCGCGTTCAAGCCACGGTTGCAATTGCGCAGGAGCGGCAGCAGGATTGATGCTGGAGCGCGCACTGACATCGGCCACGACAAAATCCCGCAAGCGGGAGTAGATGTCATAGGTCATGCCCGGGACTTGGAGCAAATCCTCCGGCGACTCCCAGGCAGGACGCAACACCCGCCTTTGCCCATCGCCGGTGCGTGCCTGGACGATGGCCTGGGCAAGCACCTCTGCAGGCCCTTGCCCCAAGCCCGCCACCTGGGTGAGCAAGGCCGACAAAAGCGTAGACGATGCACCATTGATGTTCACCAGGCCGCTCCACGGAATGATATCCACCTCGACAACCGCGCCCCCGAGCGAGACGGGAACGACGCTGAACTCCCGGAAGTCGGCGGGCTTGACCGCCATCCGTTGCAGCACCTGATAGATGGCTGCTTCTCCCAGTGCGCGCCCTTGCGCCAATTGCCGTGTCACCCCGCCCACAGCCGCCTCCTGGCGAACGACGCCGCCCAGGCTGCTGGCAAAAATCGCCAAGGCAGCCACGATCCAGAGCACCAGAATCAGGGCCATGCCCTGCTGTGTGCGAGCCTTCTGGGCGGTAAGGATTTTATTTCTGCTCAAAAGCTGCGCCCCCCTCCAAGGCTGGCCTCGTCGTCCACGCGTTGGGGATTCGATGCAGCCGGAGTCCTCATGGCAACCACCATCATCGGCCATACCCCCGACGCCGACTGCAACTCGATTTGCACGGCAGACGGCAGTTCCTTTTCGTTGTCCTTTTCGGGTCCCCATTGCGGCTGCCAATGTGCCACGCCCAGCTTGGCGTTCTGGTAACGCAAGGCAAAACCCGTGACACCGCGATCGATCACGTAGGACTGGCTCTGCCCCCAGTCGGGCATGACATCGGGCCCTTGCCAGGGTGCGAACCGCAGCACCAGGGCATCGCCTTCGACGGAAAGCTGGAAGTGGGTACGACCGCCCATGCCGAAGCGGGCGGGCATGATGCCCAGCCAGCGCATGCCTTGCGGGCCGCCTTCGAAAAACAGTTCGCTCTCGCCTTGCTTGCGCAGGCCCGCCTGCCGTCTCACGGCAGAGACCTGGCCCAGAACCGAGCGCAGGAAGGCAATGGACACCCGCTGGTGGTCCATGCGATCCAGCCGTGCGTCGACGCGCTCCTGGGTCTGGGACACCGTGGACATGGCCGAGGCCAGCCCCAGCATGAGCAGGGACAGCAAAGCCATGACCACCAGCAGCTCCACCAGCGTGAAGCCGCGCTGCCTGGCCGAAGCCGAATGCTTGACGCCGGACACGCTCATCGCGCCACCTCACCCGGCTGCAATGGTCGCTGCGGACGCAGGGTTTCAAAGACCCAGCTGCGATTTTCGGCAGAGATGGTGATGCGCAAGGCATGCAGGGGGACGGCGGTCTCAGGCAAGTCGCTTGCCGGGAAAGGCGCCGAAGCCACTTGCCAGGCATAGATGCCATCCTGGCCCGAAGCCTGGGTGCCGCCGGGATCGACCATGGGGAAGGCATCCATCAGCGAATCGGCCAGCAGGGCCACGCCCTGGTTTTGCTCCAGCTTGGCCACGCCGCGTGCAGAGCCGCCGACAGCCCGGTAAATGAGCGCCAGGGAGATGGCCATGATGGACAGCGCCACCAACAGCTCCAGCAAGGTCATGCCCCGCACCCTGGGGCGGGAAGCGGCGCGCCGACGCATTACAGGGCCTCTTTGGTGACTTGGCCGGAAAGCCAGTCCACACGCAGACGCACGCCACCACCGCTTTGCGCACGGGCGAGCGAAATGCTGCCCCCCGTGGCGCCGCCTTCGGGCAGAAAGACGATGGTCTGGCTGCCATCGGCCAGCGCCATGCCGGCTGCCGTGGTCAGTTGCACCGTCAGGCTGTCGGGCAGCCTGGCCGCGGCCTGTCCGGCGATGCCGTACTGCCTGCTATTCGTATTGACAGCGAATGCCACGGGCATGCCCTGCAGCGTGGCCTGCTGGCGCGCCTTGCGCAGCAGGGCCGTCACGTCCTGCACCGTCTGCCGATAGTCCACGGCATCGCGCAGCTTGCCCATGGCAGGCGGCACGATGCCGATGATGGCGCCAAGAATGGCGAACACCACCAGCAGCTCGATCAGCGTGAAACCCTGGGCGCGCTTCAAGACTCATCCTTGGCGAGACGGAATGGCAACGGTTGCGGCAGCTGTTCTGGACAGCTGATTACTTGGTGTTGCGAATATCGGAAGCCTCGCCCTCGCCGCCAGGCGCACCATCGGAGCCCAGCGAGAGGATTTCGAGGTCACCGTTGGCGGCGGGATAGGTGTAGCGGTAGGCGTTGTTCCAGGGATCATTGGGCACGCCGCCCCTGAGGTAGGGGCCCGCCCAGCCGGCAACGCCGGCAGGCTGCTTGACCAGCGCGTCCAGGCCCTGCTGCGAGGTGGGATAGCGGCCCACGTCGAGCTTGTACAGCTCCAGCGCCTTTTCGATGTCGGCGATCTGCACGCCGGCCGTCTTGGTCTTTGCTCCACCCAACTGGTTCAGCACCTTGGGGCCGACCAGGCCGGCCAGCAGGGTCAGGATGGCCAGCACGACCAGCAGTTCGATCAGCGTGAAGCCACGCTTGCGGGCGCGGGAGGACAGTTGCTTTTGCATGCGCATCATCTTCTACATACCTTTCAGACAATTCAGATTCATCAGACGGCCAGATCGTTGACGGACAGGATTCCGAGCAGGATCGACACGATGATGGAGGCGATAAGGATACCGAGGACCAGGATCAGCGCCGGCTCCAGCATGGTCAGGAGGCGTTTGATCGCGTTTTCGACCTCGCGGTTCAATATGTTGGACAGCTCCAGCATCATGTCGCCCAGGCGGCCGGTTTCCTCCCCCACCCGCACCAGATTCAGGGCCAGGGGCTCGAATTCTCCGGTTTTCTGGGCGGCATGGGCCATGCGATGGCCTTCCTTGACCATGGGACCCATTTTTTCCAGGCGCTCGCGGATGGCGACATTGGAGACCGTGTCGCTGGCAATGCGCAGCGCCGTCAGCAGCGTGACGCCGTTGCCCAGCAGCGTGCCCAGCGAACGGCTGAACAGGGTGAGCTGGTACTTGCGCACCACGCCACCCAGGCCCGGCAGGCCCAGCAGCCATGATTGCCAGGTCTGGCGGCCCTTGGGGCTCTTGGCCCAGCGGGAAAAGACCCAGCCCAGCGCGCCCAGCACGATGAACACCGCCCAGCCGTAGCTGCGGAATGCATGGCCCAGCCCCATCACGAATTGCGTGGGAAGGGGCAGCGCGTCGCCCATGTCGTTGAAGAGCTGCTCGAACTGCGGCACTACGAAGCCCAGCATGGCCACCAGGGACAGCACGGCCACGCCCAGCAGGATGGCGGGATAGATGGTGGCCGAGACCACGCTGTCGCGCAGGGCACGCTGACGCGCCATGTGCTCCACCAGCCGGTTGAGCACGCCCGACATCTGGCCGCTGGCCTCGCCCGAGCGCACCATGTTGATATAGAAGTCGCCGAACAGGTCGTGGTGCTTGCCCAGGGCCTGGCTCAGCGGCATGCCGGCCTTGACGCTGTCGAGCACGGACTGGAGCATGGCCTGCATCTGCACCTTGTGGCTCATCTCGACCAGGACCTTGAGCGCATTGTCCAGCGACAGCCCGGCCCGCATCATGATGGCCAGCTCGGTGGTCATGCCCTGGATGTCGTCGGCCTTGATGCGGCCCTTCTTGAGCGCGCGCACCGCCAGCGGCACGTTGCCCAGGCTTGCGGCTTCCTCGACCTTGATGGGCGACAGCCGGCTCTTGCGCAGGTGCACCACCACCTCGGCCACGGCCGCAGCGGAAAAAGTGCCCTTGACCATCTGGCCGCGGCTGTCCACGGCCTCCCAGCTGTAATCAGGCATCGCTCTGGTCCTGGGTCACGCGCAGCACTTCGTCCAGCGTGGTGGCGCCCGAGGCCACCTTGCGCAGGCCGTCGTCGTAGAGGCTCAGCATGCCGCTCTTGGCCGCCATGGCATGCAGGGCGTTGGCGTCCTGGCCTTCGATGATGGCGCGGCGCAGCGGCTCGTCGATGACCATGAGTTCATGGATGCCGGTACGGCCCTTGTAGCCCGTGCCCCGGCAATGCTCGCAGCCGACGGCACGGTAGATGGGCGAGCCCTCGCGCAGAAAGCGCTTGAGGCCGCTGCCCTCGACGGCGGCAGCCGGCAGCGTGTCAGGCTGCTTGCAATGCGAGCACAGCGTGCGCACCAGGCGCTGGGCCAGCACGCCATTGACCGAGGAGGTGATCAGGTAGCTTTCCACCCCCATGTCACGCATGCGGGTGACGGCGCCTGCGGCCGTGTTGGTGTGCAGCGTGGAAAGCACCAGGTGGCCTGTCAGCGCGGACTGCACGGCGATCTGAGCGGTTTCTCCGTCGCGCATTTCGCCGATCATGATGATGTCCGGGTCCTGGCGCAGGATGGAGCGCAGGGCGTTGGCAAAGGTCAGGTCGATCTGCGGATGGACCTGGATCTGGTTGATGCCGTCGAGCTGGTACTCGACCGGGTCCTCGACGGTGATGATCTTGTTGGAAACCGCGTCGATCTTGGACAGGGCCGCGTACAGCGTGGTGGTCTTGCCCGAGCCTGTCGGTCCCGTGACCAGCACGATGCCGTGCGGCTTGGCCAGCAAGGTGTTGAAACGCTCCAGCGTATCGGCCTCGAAGCCCATGCTTTCCAGGCGCAGGCGCACGTTGGCGCGGTCCAGCACCCGCATGACGATGCTCTCGCCGTGCACCGTGGGTGCGGTGGAGACACGCAGGTCCAGTTCGCGGCCCTTGGCGCGGGTCTTGATGCGGCCGTCCTGCGGCAGGCGGCGCTCGGCAATGTCCAGATGGGCCAGCAGCTTGACGCGCGAGCCAACGGCGGCGCTCAGGCGCGACGGCACGAGTTCGGCCGCATGGATCACGCCGTCCATGCGGTAGCGCACCTGCAGGCCGGCCTCGAAGGGTTCGAGGTGGATGTCGGAGGCGTGCAGCTCGATGGCGCGGGAAATGATGCCCGTGACCAGGCGGATGACCGGCGCCTCGCTGGCCAGGTCCTTCAGATGCTCTACGAAGTCGCCGCCCGTGGCGTCCGACTCCCAGTCCTGGCCTTCTTCGCCTTCAGGCTCCTGGCCGGCCTCGGACAGGGCCTTGCGGATGTCGGCTTCCAGCGCCAGCACGGGCCTGATCTGCAACCCGGTGGCAAGGCGCAGCGCCTTGGTGATGAAGGGGTCCTGCGGCACGGACATGGCCACTTCGAGCACGCCTTCCTGCAGCGAAATGGGGCAGACGCACTGCGCATCCAGAAAACTGGGCAGCAGGCCCGGCACATCGGGCAGCAGGTCGGGGAATTCTTCGGCGCGCAGCCAGCGCATGTGCAGCTGCTCGGACAGGGCCTGGGCCACGTCGGTTTCCGCCACCACGCCCAGCTGGACCAGGACCTGGCCCAGGTAGCCGCCCAGCTCCTGCTGCGCCTGCAGGGCGTTTTGCAGATCGCGCTCGTTCAGCTTGCCGGCGGAAAGCAGGCGTTCGCCCAGCCGCCCCTTGATCGGGGCTTCGACACCGGCAATCGGTTCCATGACGTGATTGGTGGAAGACATTGCCGCGGATTATCCACTGTCGCCGCATCCCCCGCGAAAGGCGTCCCATGCGGCGTCCACGGTCGCCGCATTCCTGTCATCAACTGTTACGCACCGGCCAGGCCGGCGAGATGCTGCGCTGCACAAGGGAAGGCAGCTTCAGGCCGCCTTCACGGCCTCGGTTGGCAGGCCGCTGGCATCGCCCCAGCGGCGCTGCGCCATGACCAGCAGGCCTTCGAAGATGAGGTTGTCCACCAGCTCGAAGGGCCGCGTCATGCTGGGCACCATCTTCCAGCCTGCACCGCCGGCCATGACGCAGGCGGGTTCCATGCTGCAGTGCATGTACAGATGCTGGTACATGCGCTCCACGGCCCCGGCGATGGCGTAGGTGCCGCCGCTGGTCAGCGCATCGCTGGTGTTGGTGGGAAATGGCGTGACCGCGCCCGTGGGCACATGCAGGCCGGCCGTGCCGCTTTCCAGGGCGCGCAGCATGATGCCGTGCCCCGGCAGGATCAGGCCTCCCATGAAGTGGCCATGCTGGTCCAGCGCATCCACGGTGACGGCGGTGCCGATCATGACCACGATCAGGGGGCGCTCGGGTCCGCGCTGCAGGATGTGCTGGCGCGCGCCGATCATGGCCACCCAGCGGTCCGCCCCCAGGCGCGAAGGGAAGTCGTAGCCGTTGGTGACTCCGGCCTCGGCTGCGCCGGGCACGGCCCACTGCGGCTCGAAATCCCAGCCCAGCATCATGTCGATCTGGTCGTGCACGCGCCGGCGCGCCGTGTCGCCCGCCACCACGCAGCCCAGCATGCGCGTGGGCGTGGGCAGGTCGCTCCACGGCCCTTCGGCCAGGTGCTCTATGTGCTCGAGGAACTCCGCGCCGTGCGCCAACAAGGCGGCGCCAGGCCGATGCGCGTCGTACATCGCCCATTTCAAGCGGGTGTTGCCGATGTCTATGGCCAAAAAAGTCATGGGCGGGATTATCGGAGTTTTCCGGAGGATAGCGTCAGCCATGGACGACAACTGAGTGAGGACGTGAACGCAAGAATGGCGCAAATGTCAAAAATCCGGGAGCACTCCTGCCCGGCAGCGCGCGTTGCCACGGTTAGGCGTTACATTGGCCTTTCCGTTTTTCCACCCACCAACAGGAGTCACCCATGGGACTTTTCAGTTTCATCAAGGAAGCCGGCGAAAAGCTGTTCGGCGGCAGCGCCGCACAGGCAGCCGAGCCTGCGCAAGACCTGAATGCCAAGGCGGCCAAGGCCATCGAGACCTATATCGGCACGCAGAACCTGGGCGTCAGCGACGTGAAGGTGCAGTTCGACGGCTCGCAGGGCAAGGTCACGGTGCTGGGCACGGCCCCCACCCAGGCGGTCAAGGAAAAGGTGACGCTGTGCTGCGGCAACGTCTCCAGCGTGCAGTCGGTGGACAACCAGATGGCGGTGACCAACCCCGAGCCCGAAGCCCAGTACCACGACGTGGTGCGTGGCGACACGCTGTCGGCCATTGCCAAGAAGTTCTATGGCGATGCCAACAAGTACCCGGTGATCTTCGAGGCCAACAAGCCCATGCTGAGCCACCCCGACAAGATCTACCCCGGCCAGAAGCTGCGCATCCCGGCGCTGTGATCTCTTTGTCTCCGTAAAAAAACCGCCTTCGGGCGGTTTTTTCGTGGGCTCAGTCAGTAGTCAGTATTTACCGCTCAACAGCGCACCGAATCCCGGAACGGCTGTAGGCAAGCCCAGGCGCCTGAGCATCATGAACGTCGTGGCCACCGAGGAAGACAGCACGGGCAGGCCCACCCGGTCCTCGATGGGCTGCACCGAGGCCAGCGAGGGCATCTGCACGCAGGCCGAGGCGATGACCGCGTCGGCGTTGGCCGTGTTCAGGCGCCGCGTGATCTCGATGGGTGCGCGCGCATCCTGGGCGCCCACCTGCAGGTTGTCGGCGATCTCCAGCGAGATGCTGTCCACCACTTCGATGCCCTCGTTCTCTATGTAGTCGATGACCAGCTGCGTCAGCGGCTTCATGTAGGGCGCCAGCAGAGCCACCTTTTTCGCGCCGATGGCGTGCAGGCCATCGACCAGTGCGCCGGCGCTGGTGACCACGGGCGCGGGGCCGCCGTTGTCCACGGTGCGCTGGTGCAGGCGCGCCTCGGAGACACGGTGGTAGCCGCGCCCCATGCTCATGATGGCCACCAGGCAGGCATAGCCGAGCACATCGACACGCGCGTCCGACAGTTCCAGCGCGCAGCGGTCGCTATCGCCGTCCATGGCGGCCAGCTCTTCCTTGGTCACATGCTTCATGCGCATGCGGCTGGAATGAAAGGTGAAACGCTCGGGCGCCAGGGCCTCGCGGGCGCGCAGGATGGCGGGGATCTCGGTCTCCATCGTGGTGTTGGAGCTGGGCACGATCTGCCCGATGCGGAAATGGGTTTTGGCTGTCATGTCAATCCATCGTGATGTGGTTGGCCTTGATCACCTTGCCCCAGTGATCGGTCTCTCGCTGCACCAGGGCGCCCAGCGCCTGCGGGCCGAGGAATCGCGGCTCCACGCCCTGCAGGGCCGCGCGCTTTTGCACGTCGGGCGACTCCAGGGAGGTCTTGAGCGCGTCCGACAGCCTGGCGATGGCCTCGGGCGGCGTGCCCGCAGGCGCGAACAGGCCGACCCAGGCTTCCAGCTCGAAGCCCGGCAGGCCCGCTTCGGCCGTGGTGGGCACATCGGGCAGCATGGGATGGCGCGTCTTGCTGGTCACGGCCAGGGCCCTGAGCTTGCCCGTCTGCACATGGCCCAGCACCGAAGGCGGCGTGGTGATGAACATCTGCACCTGCCCGCCCAGCACGTCCTGGATGGCAGGGCCGGAGCCCTTGTAGGGCACATGCGTGATCTGGGTCTGGGTCACCTGGGCGAACACGGCCGTGCCCACATGGGACAGCGAGCCATTGCCCTGCGACGCGTAATTGACCTTGCCCGGGTTCTTGCGCAGATAGGCAATGAATTCCTGCAGATTGTTCGCCGGAACGGAAGGATGAACGGCGATCACATTGGTGGCGGCCACGATCAGCCCCACGGGCGCCAGCTCGGACTGCGCCCAGGGCAGCTTGGGGAACAGGGCCGGATTGCCCACGTGGTAGGCCGAATACGAGGCCAGCAGCGTGTAGCCGTCCTTGGGCGCCCGGGCCACCATCTGGTAGGCGATGTTGCCGCTGGCGCCGCCCCGGTTGTCCACCACCACCGACTGTCCCAGCAGGCGCGACAGCGGGTCGGACGCCAGGCGTGCCGCCGTGTCCACTACGCCGCCGGGCGGGTTGGGGACCACGAGGGTGATGGACTTGGCGGGAAAGCCCTGGGCCAGTGCGGGCCCTGCGCCCAGCAGGGCGGCGGCTGCCAGACCGGCGGCCTGCAGCACAATGCGTCGATTCATGCTTGTCTCCATGTTCTCTTTGTACCAGCGCATTCTTGCGGGCCTGCACGCGGCCGAACAGCCGTATCTCGTTGATCCATCCTTCGTCTGTGGTGGAGGATGAGGATGATCAACCTGCACCGATTCGATCTGCTGACGCTGCGCCTGTATGTGGCCGTGGTCGATGCCGGCAGCCTGACGGCCGGCTCGCGCACGCTGGGGCTGTCGTTGGCGGCGGCCAGCAAGCGGGTGGCCGAGCTGGAACAGCACTGCGGCGTGACCCTGCTGGTGCGCAGCAAGCGCGGCGTGACGCCCACGCCTGCCGGCCAGAGCATGTACCACCATGCGGTGGACGTGGTGGCCCGGCTGGAACACCTGGCCCTGGCCATGGACGACTTTCGCAGCGGCGCCACGGGCCAGTTGCGCCTGTGGGCCAACAACTCGGCGTTTGCGGGATTTCTGCCCCGGCTGCTGGCCGACTTCATGGCGGCCCACCCGGGTGTGTCGGTGGACCTGGAGGACGCGCTCAGCGAGGAGTCCGTGCGCGCCGTGCTCAGCGGCGTCGCCGAGCTGGCCATCATCGGGGAGAACACGCCCCTGGAAGGGCTGAGCACCCAGGTGTGCGATGTGGACGAGCTGGTGCTCGTCATGCCGCGCGGCCATGCACTGGATACGGACGACGCCGCCCCCGTGCCCCTGGCCACCGTGCTGGACCACGACTTCGTGAGCCTGGCCCGCTCCACCTCGCTGATGCGGCGCATTGCAGCCGAGGCCGAATCCATCAACCGGCCCGTGCGGATCCGCATCCAGGTGCGCAGCTTCGACGCCATGTGCCACATGGTCTCGGTCGGGCTGGGGCTGGCCATCCTGCCGCGCGCCGCCACCGCGCCGCACCTGGCAGCGCGGGCACTGCGGCTGCGCCCGCTGGGCGCACTCAATACCCGGCGCCGGCTGCTGCTGGCCATGCGCTCGCAGGCCACGCTGTCAGGACCGGCCCAGGCCCTGGTGGACATGGTGGCCGCCCGGGCGGTGGCATTGGGCTTTGCGGAGCCGGAGCGCTGAAACCCCTTTTCAAACGCCGTGCTCGGCGCACCACTGCGTGACCGCATCGCGGAAATCCAGGCACAGCGGCGACAATCTGGCGCCTGCACGCCAGCACACGGCCAGCTCGTGGCTCCAGGCCATGCCTTCGCCGCGCAGGGCCACCAGGCATTGGCCCTCGGGCTGGTGCAGGGCCCGCGACAGCATCAGACCGAGCAGGTCCGACTGACGCAGCAGCTGGGCAAAGGCCACGGGCGAGGCCGTGCTTTCCACCGCCACGCGCGGCGGTGCCAGCCCGGCCAGGGCGAACTTCTCGTCCAGCCATTGCCGCAGGTATAGCGAGGCTGCGGGCATGGCCCAGCGCTCGCCCACCAGATCCGGCCAGCCGCGCAGTCGGCGAAGCCTTGGATGATCCGCACGCGCCACGATCTGCATGCGCATGGTCCCCAGCGGCATGCACTCCACATCCGCAGGAATCTGCGCCGGCACGGCCACCAGGGCCAGGTCGATGTGGCCCTTGCGCAGGAGGGTCATGAGGTGCGCGCTCATATGGGTTTCTATTGAAAAGGTGGCCAGCGGGCGCTGTACGAAGAAACGCGCCAGCAGCGGCGAGACAAGCGACGGCATCAGGTAGGGAATGGAGCCCAGGCGCACCTGGCCGGCATGGCTGGCGCGCTGCTCGTCCAGCGCGCTGCGCAAGGCCTGCATGGACTGCAGCACGCCGCGCGCATGCGTGAGCATGCCGGTGCCCGTGCGGGTCAGGGTCAGGCCCTTGGCCGCGCGCTCGAACAGGGCCAGGCCTGCCTCGTCCTCCAGCCGCGCCATGGCCTTGGACAGTGCCGACTGGGTGAGCCCCCTGGACTCGGCCGCCCGCTGCTGGCTGCCGTGCTCGGCCACGGCCACAAACAGCTCCAGGTCATCGATGCGCATGCGGTGTCCCTCCATGAATGGCCCGCGCGCATTCCCGCATGCCCGGCAGGCATTCCAAGTTTCCACACGGGAATACCGGCGCACCAGGGGGATACCTAGACTGGTTTTTGTCACCAGCCGTGCCAGGCCCTTCCCAATCCACAGGAGACAGACATGCGGCAACCATTGCAAGGAGCGCAGCCACCATGCCATGCGGCAGCCATGACACGCCGCCGATTCGGCCTGAGCGCCGGCGCGGGGCTGCTGGCCCCGGCAGCCATGGCGGCCGCGCCGGACGGGCCGGACGGGCCTTCCCGCTATCCGCGCAGACCCATCACCCTCGTCGTGCCTTCGGTGGCAGGCAATGTCAACGATGCCGTGGCTCGCCTGCTGGGCCAGGGACTGACCGAGCGCTGGGGCCAGCCGGTGGTCATAGACAACCGCCCGGGCGCAGGCACCACCACAGGCACCAAGCTGGTGGCACGGGCACCTGCCGATGGGCATACCGCCTTGCTGACCTTCACCGCCCATGTGCAAAACCCGGCCCTCTACGCGCAGGTCGGATACGACCCGATTGCCGACTTCGAGGCCGTGAGCCTGGTCGCCAAATCCTCGGTCATCCTGGCCGTCTCGGCGGACTTTCCGCACCGCAGCCTGGCCCCCCTGGTGCAGGCCGTGGCCGCGGAGCCGGACAGGTACGCCTACGGCTCCTACGGCGTGGGAACCACGGGCCACATCCTGGGCGAGCTGCTCAAGCGCCAGGCCAGGCTGAAGATGGCGCATACGCCCTACAAGGGCGGCGTCCCCCTGGGCAACGATCTGGCGGCAGGCCACATTCCCATCGGACTGATCGCCGTGGGCACGGCCATGCCGCTGCTGCAGGCGGGCCGCATCGTGCCCGTGGCCATCACCGGGGCCCGACGCTCTACCCTGCTGCCCCAGGTGCCCACCTTCCTGGAGCTGGGCTACCAGGGCTTCGAGCCCGACGCGTGGATGGGCCTGCTGTTTCCGGCCGGCACCCCGCAGGCCATCACGGCGCAGCTGTCCCGCGAAGTTTCGCGCCTGGTGCAGCAGCCCGCCATCGTGCAGCGCCTGCATGGCCTGAACCTGGAGCCTGTGGGCAGCACGCCCCAGGCCTTTGCCGCCACGCTGCGCGCCGACCAGGCCAAATGGGCGCAACTGGTGCGCGAACTCGACATCCGGCTGGAGTAGCCATGGCCGACAAACACTACCGGGCCCTGGTCTGCACCCACTGGGGCCACTGGAATGAACTGGAACTGCAGGCACTGCAGCGGCCCGTGCTGGCACCCGGCCAGGTCCGCATCCGTGTACGCCATGCGGGCATAGGCTTTGCCTTGAGCCTGTTCGTCGCAGGCACCTACCAGCGTAGGCCGCCCCTGCCCTTCACGCCCGGCACCGAGGTGGCGGGTGAAATCATGGAGGTTGCCCCCGATGTCCGCCAGCTGCGCCCGGACCTGCGCACGGGCCAGCGCGTCATTGCGGCCTTGGACTGGGGCGCGCTGGCGCAGGAAGCCGTGGCCCTGGCCCATACCGTCTATGCCCTGCCCGATGCCGTCCCCCTGTGCGCAGCGGCCGCCCTGCCCATCACCTATGCCACCTCCTGGTCGGCACTGCAGTGGGCGGCCCGGCTGCAGGCCGGGGAAAGCGTGCTCGTGCACGGAGCCAGCGGCGGCCTGGGCATGGCGGCCGTACAGATCGCCAGCCACCTGGGCGCGCAGGTCATCGCCACGGCCAGCACCGAGGAAAAGCGCTCGGCAGCGCTGGCCCATGGCGCCGCCCACGCCCTGCCATCCGACGCCGTGGCGCTGCCCACAGCCGTGAAGGCGCTGTGCCCCGCAGGCGGGGTCCAGGTGGTCTTCGACCCCGTCGGCGGCGACCTGGCCGATGCCTCCCTGCGCTGCATGGCACCCGGGGGCCGCCTGCTGGCCATGGGCTTTGCCAGCGGGCGCATTCCGCAGTTTCCCGCCAATCTGCTGCTGGTGAAGAACCTGGGCGTGCTGGGCTTCAACTACGGCCGCTATATCGGCTGGGGACTGACCGACGAGCGTGCCGTCCACGCACCGGCCGTGCAGGCCCTGGTCGGGCAGATCACGCAAGCCGTCGCCAGCAGGGCCATCGCGGCGCCACGCACCATGCACTTTCCCTTGCCGCAGTGGCAGCAGGCACTGGACACCACCATGTCGCGCCGCGCCGTGGGCAAGGTCATCCTGGATTTCTGATGTCTTCGACTCCCCATCCATTCGACGATGAGCCACTGCTGGCCGGCATCACCGTCCTCGACATAAGCCAGGGCGTGGCCGGCCCCTACTGCGGACTGCTGCTGCGCCAGCAGGGCGCGCGGGTGATCAAGATCGAACCGCCCGCTGGCGACTGGAGCCGGCAGATGGGCAGAAGCCGGGATGGCCAGACCGCCATCTCGGTGGCCTGCAACGCCGGCAAGCACAGCGTGGTGCTGGACACGCGTGCGCCCGAAGGGCGCGCGGCGCTGCAGGCGCTGGCCTTGCGCGCCGACGTGGTGCTGCAGAATTTCCGCCCCGGCGTGGCAGCCCGCATGGGCGCCGACCCCGTGCAACTGGCCGCAGGCAACCCGCGCCTGGTCTACGTGTCCATTTCCGGCTATGGCAGCGAGGGGCCGATGGCCGGACTGCCGGCCCTGGACACGACCATGCAGGCCTACGGCGGCCTGATGCACGCCAACCGCGACCCGGCCACGGGCCAGCCCCGCCGCATCGGCCTGCTGCTGGCCGACCTGGCAACGGCCCTGTATGCCGCCCAGTGCACCACGGCAGCGCTGTTGCGGGCCGCACGCACGGGCCGGGGCCGGCACCTGGAACTGTCCATGCTGCAGGTCTGCGCGGCCCTGCAGTCCTACCTGGTCATTGAAGGCGCCCTGTTCCCCGGCGCGGAGGCCTCGGCCTTCAACGCGCCCACGGGCCTGTTCCCCGTGGCCGATGGCATGCTCTACCTCAGCATGCTGGACGACGCCATGTTCGCCCGCCTGTGCAAGACCATGGGTTTTGACGATTGGCTGCAGGACCCGGCCCTGCGCAGCAGCGCGGGCCGGCTGCCGCAGGCGCAGCACCTGTCGGCCCGGCTGGCGCAGGCCCTGCTGCACCAGCCACTGGCCCATTGGGAGCGGCTGTTCAAGGACAACGACATCCTGTTCGGACGCGTGCGCCACCCCTTCGAAATGCTGGACGATCCCCAGTCGGCGCACCTGTTCCAGCGCACGCCCGGCCACTGCGCCTGGCCGGACCTGCCCCTGCCGCGCCTGCCGGGACAGACGCATGCGACGGATGCCCAGGCCCTGGTGCCGCCCGCGCTGGGCGAACACACGCAGGCCGTGCTGCGGGAGTTCGGCCTGCGCTGACTACTGGCGCCAGGGCAGGCCGCGCAGGCGCCAGCCGCCGACATGGCCGCGCTGGCCGTTGGCGTCCACGTCGCCCTCGAAACCTTCGAGGATGTTGTAGGCCTCGATGCCCAGTTGCGTCGCACGCTGGGCGGCAGCCACCGAGCGCACGCCGCTGCGGCACAGCAGGACCACCTTGCCGCCTTCAGGCACGGCGGCGCGCAGCTGGCTGTCGAATTCGGGATTCATCGCCATGGACGGCCACTGCTTCCAGGCCACGGCCACGGCGCCCGGTACGCGGCCCACCCAGTCGCGCTCGGCATCGGTGCGCACATCGACGAGCACGGCTTCGCCGGATTGCTGCCATTGCCAGGCGAGTTCGGCAGGAATATCACCTGCATATCCCGGTGCGGGCTGGACGGTCAGCGGGATCGCTGCGGGGACGGGAGCGCTTGCGGTCATGGATTGGCTTTCTGAATAAGACGCGGTTGTGTGCACGGCAAGAATAACCGTGCCGCCTGCGTGAGGACGCATGAGGCCGCATTGATCCGCATTGAGTTGCCTGAAGTCGCCTCAAGTCGCCCCCGGGCGCCTCGCCTACTCCCAGGGAGGCAGCAGCTTGTCGCGCAGCACCTGGCGCTGCGCCTCCCAGCCCGGCATGACGCTGGCCACCGTGGCCCAGAAGCGCGGGCTGTGGTCCATGTACCGAAGATGGGACAGCTCGTGCACGACCACGTAGTCGATGACCTCGGGCGCGTGCTGCATGAGCCGCCAATTCAGCCGGATGGCGCCCGCCGTGTTGGCACTGCCCCAGCGCGTGCTTGCGCTGGTCAGCCTCAGGCTGGTCCACTGCACGCCCAGGAGCGGTGCGTGGCGCTGCAGGCTGGCCGTGAACCAGGAGCGCGCCTCGCGCAGCATCCAGGCCTGCACGCAGGCGCGCACCTCGGCGGCCGATGCCCCGGGCGCCAGCGGCAGTTGCAGGGACTGGCTGCCGTCGGCCGCCTGTTCACGGTGTATCTGGCGCGTGCGCAGCGGCTGGGTTTCGCCGCCGGTCAGGCACAGCTGCAAGGGGCGGCCCAGGTAGCCGATCTCCGCGCCGTGCTCCCATCGGATGCGTGCCGCCTGCTGGGCTTGCTGGCGCTGGCCGGCCTCGTGCAGCTTGCGCATTATCCAGCCCGATTTCGCATCCAGCGCCTGTGCGATGGCAGCCATGTTCACCCAGGCCGGTGCGCTGACCACCAGCCCCTGCGCGCCGATGGTGAAGCCGATGGTGCGCCGGCGCGAGCGCTGCAGCCGGTAATGCAGCACCTGTCCCTGGAGGACCGCCTGCTGGTTGGCCTCCGGATGGACGCTGGGACTGTGCTCGGGGATGGTGGATGGAGACGGGGCAGATGAAGGAGGAGGCGCGGATGGAGGCTGGGCGGGGGGAGCGGCCCGGTCACGGCGCGGCTTCAGCCCGCCGTCCTGCGTTTGCACGGCAGGTGGCAGCAGCCAATCCCAACTGCGCTGTGCCGGGTCCGCCATGCCGCTCTCCGGCGCCTCAGGCGCGGTAGGCCTCGGGGTCGAGGCGCTGCATTTCTGCCTCGATCCAGTTTTCGACTTCCACCATCAGCTCCTCGTGCTTGCGGCCCACGGAAGGAATGGGCTTGCCGATGGAGACATCCACCACGCCCGGCGTCTTGATGAAGGCCTTGCGCGGCCAGCACTTGGCCGAGGTGACGGCCACGGGCACGACCGGCACGCCGGTCATGATGGCCAGGCGCGTGGCGCCGGTCTTGTACTCGCCCCTTTGGCCGCGCGGGATGCGCGTGCCTTCGGGAAACATGATCACCCAGGTGCCCTGGCCCAGCAGGCGCTTGCCCTGCTCGACCACCTTGTGGAAGGCACGCGAGCCGTGCTTGCGGTCGATGTGGATCATGTCCATGCTGCCGATGGACCAGCCGAAGAAGGGGACCATGAGCAGCTCCTTCTTGAACACATAGGCCAGCGGGCGCGGCATGATGGCCGGCATGAGGAAGGTCTCGTAGGTGGACTGGTGCTTGACCAGCAGCACCACGCCCTGCTTGGGATCGGTGGGCAGGTTCTCCATGCCCTGCACGCGGTGGCGCACGCCCATGATGACGCGGGCGCTGTCCACCGACAGCTTGAGCCAGGCGCGCGCCACGGCATAGACGCGGCGCGGCCCGCCGCCCAGCCAGCGCGTGAGCAGCACGGCCAGGGTGTAGGGGATCACGGTGATGCCCATCCAGAGCATGTGGAGGGTGGAGCGGATCAGGGACATGGCGGCAGTGTGGTGCAGAAAGCGGCGCAAGGGCCGGGCGGCAGGCCCGGGCCTTGCGCCCTCAGGAATCGGAATTCACAAAGATAGCATTGTGCGCAGGACGGCAGGCCGGCGGCGCATGGGAAAAGCGCCGTTCGGGCGTTCAGGCGTTCAGGCGTTCAGGGAGCCGGTGCGGCATCCGCCGGAACCAGCGCATCGGCCAGCGCGGCCAGGCTGGCATGGCGCTGGGTGCCGGGCGGCAGCCCGGGCGGCAGCGCCCCGTCCAGAGACACTCCGGCGCTGGCGCCCGTGCAGACCAGGTGCAGGCGCGCGCCCATGGCGGCACCGGCCTGCAGGTGGGCCACGCAGGAGCCGACCACCCACAGCTGGTGGCCCTCGACGCCGAAGCGCTCGGCAATCTGCTCGAACAGCGCCGTGCCGGGCTTGCGGCAATGGCATTCCTCGTCCGGCGCATGGGGGCAGTAGAAAACCGCATCGACGCGCGCGCCTGCCGCCGCCATTTCACGGTGCATGCGCGCGTGCACGGCATTGAGTTCGGTCACGTCGAACAGGCCCCGGCCCAGGCCCGGCTGGTTGGTGGCGACCACCACATGCCAGCCCGCCCGGTTCAGGCGCGCCACGGCTTCCAGCGCCCCGTGCTGGGCCGTCCAGGCCTCGGCCGAGCCTATGAAGCCCTCCTCACCGATCTGGTTGAGGGTTCCGTCACGGTCCAGGATCGCAATTTTCATGGTCGGGTCCCAAGAATGTCAGAACTCAATTGCGCGCGTCCCAAGACGAGGGACACCGAGGAAGGGCCTAGGCCGGCCGCGCCGCCCCGCATCGAGGGTGTCGTCCCCCTCCCTTGCGAAGCAAGTAGAGAGGGGGAAGGCGCGAAGCGCCTCAGGGGGTGCTCCATTTACGCCAGTCGCGAAAGGTCCGCCACGCGGTTCATGGCTTCGTGCAAGGTCGCCAGCAGGCCCAGGCGGTTGGCCTTGAGCGCCGGGTCTTCGGCGTTGACCATCACATGCTCGAAGAAGGCATCGACCGGGGCGCGCAGCGCGGCCAGGGTCTGCAGGCTGGCCGTGTAATCGCCGGCAGCAAACTGCTGCTGTGCCTTGGGCGCCACCGATTGCAGGGCCGCGTAGAGGTCCTTCTCGGCCACCTCGGCCAGCACGGCCGCGTCAACCTGGGCCTGCACAGCCTGGTCGGCCTTCTTGAGGATGTTGCCCACGCGCTTGTTGGCGGCGGCCAGGGCCGGTGCCTCGGGCAGCTCGCCGAAGGCGCGCACGGCCTCCAGGCGCTTTTGCACGTCGGACAGGCGCTGCGGGCGCAGGGCCAGCACGGAGTCCACTTCCTGGGCCGAGAAACCCTGCTCGCGCAGGTTGCCGGCCAGGCGGTCGTAGATGAAGTCGGCCAGCTGGGGCGTGGCGTCCTCGATCTTGTCGCCGAAGGCAGGCAGCACGCTGACCAGCAGGGTCTCCAGGTCCAGCGCCAGGTCCTTCTCGACCAGCATGCGGATCACGCCCAGCGCATGGCGGCGCAGTGCGAACGGGTCGCGGTCGCCCGTGGGCAGGTTGCCGATGCCGAACATGCCGACCAGGGTTTCCAGTTTGTCGGCCAGGGCCACGACCACGCCGGCGTTGCCGCGCGGCAGTTCGTCGCCCGCAAAGCGGGGCTTGTAGTGGTCCTCGATGGCATCGGCCACGGCCACGTCCAGGCCGTCGTTGAGCGCGTAGTAGCGACCCATGGTGCCCTGCAGTTCGGGGAACTCGCCCACCATGTCGGTCACGAGGTCGGTCTTGGCCAGTTGCGCGGCCAGGTCGGCCTGCTGGGCCAGGCCCGTGTCGCCCAGCTGGCGGGCAATGCTCTTGGCGATGGAGCGCACGCGCTCCACGCGCTCGCCCTGGGTGCCGAGCTTGTTGTGATAGACCACCTTGCCCAGCCCGTCCACGCGCGAGGCCAGGGTCTTCTTGCGGTCCTGGTCGAAGAAGAACTTGGCGTCGGCCAGGCGCGGGCGCACCACGCGTTCGTTGCCGCCGATGACGGCGCTGGCATCCTGGGGGCTGATGTTGCTGACCACCAGGAACTGGTGGGTCAGCTTGCCGGCGGCGTCCAGCAGCGGGAAGTACTTCTGGTTGGCCTTCATGGTGAGGATCAGGCATTCCTGCGGCACGTCGAGGAATTCCTTCTCGAACTCGCAGACCAGCACATTGGGACGCTCGACCAGGGCCGTGACCTCGTCCAGCAGGGCATCGTCCTCGATGGGACGGACACCGCCGCCCACGCGCTCGGCAGCGGCCTGCAACTGGCGCGCGATCTCGGCACGGCGCTCGGCGAAGCTGGCGATGACGGCGCCTTCCTCGCGCAGCTGCGCGGCGTAGTCATCGGCAGAGCGGATGACCACGGGATCGACCGCCGCCTCGAAGCGGTGGCCATGCGTGGCCGTGCCGGCCGTCAGGCCCAGGGCCTTGACGCCGATCAGCACCTCGGTGCCGTGCAGCACCACCAGGCCGTGGGCCGGGCGCACGAAATGGACGCTGCTCCAGCCGTCGGCCAGCTGGTAGCGCATGACCTTGGGGATGGGCAGCCTGGCAATGGCTTCGTCCAGCGCCTTTTGCACGCCGTCGGCCAGCATCACGCCGCGCACGGTGGAGGCGTGGAACAGGGCCTCGGCCTTGCCCTCGCCCTGGCGCGTCAGGCCGGCAACGGCTTCTTCGCCGGCGCCCAGGGCGGCCAGCTTCTTGATCAGGGCGGGCGTGGGCTTGCCGTCGGCGTCCAGGCCCACGGAGACGGGCATGAGCTTTTGCGACACGGCCTTGTCCTCGGCCTGGGGCAGGACTTCGGTGATGTGGGCGGCCAGGCGGCGCGGCGAGGCATAGGCCGTCAGGCGCGCTTCGCTGGAGGCCAGCAGGCCCTGGGCCTTGAGCTGCTCGAACAGCACGCCGGCAAAGGCGTCGCCCAGCTTTTGCAGCGCCTTCGGGGGCAGCTCTTCGACAAACAGTTCAACAAGAAGATTCGATGCGTTCATGGTCTGGTGTTCTCTCGGTGCAGCGGTGTCCGCCTCAGGCGGCCTTCTTGCCCTGTTGTTCGGCGGCCTTGGCCAGCTCGGCCAGCACTTCGTCGGCATGGGCCTTGGGCGCCATGGGGAAGCCCAGGCGTGCACGGCTGTCCATATAGGCCTTGGCCACGGCGCGGGCCAGGTTGCGGATGCGGCCGATGTAGGCGGCACGCTCCGTCACGCTGATGGCGCCGCGCGCATCGAGAAGGTTGAAGGTGTGGGCGGCCTTGAGCACCTGCTCGTAGGCCGGCAGCGCCAGCTGTTCGCCGATCAGGTGGTTGGCCTGCTTTTCGTAGGCGCCGAAGGCGGTGAACAGGAAGTCGGCGTCCGAATGCTCGAAGTTGTAGGTGGACTGCTCCACCTCGTTTTGGTGGTAGACGTCGCCGTAGCTCAGGCCGTCGGTCCAGGTCAGGTTGTAGACGTTGTCCACGCCCTGCAGGTACATGGCCAGGCGCTCCAGGCCGTAGGTGATCTCGCCCGTGGCGGGCTTGCAGTCGATGCCGCCGACCTGCTGGAAGTAGGTGAACTGCGTCACCTCCATGCCGTTGAGCCAGACTTCCCAGCCCAGGCCCCAGGCGCCCAGCGTGGGGTTCTCCCAGTCGTCCTCGACGAAGCGGATGTCGTTCTTCTTCAGGTCGAACCCGAGGGCTTCGAGCGAGCCCAGGTACAGCTCCAGGATGTTGTCGGGCGCGGGCTTGAGCACCACCTGGAACTGGTAGTAGTGCTGCAGGCGGTTGGGGTTGTCGCCATAGCGGCCGTCCTTGGGGCGGCGGCTGGGCTGCACGTAGGCGGCCTTCCAGGGCTCGGGGCCCAGGGCGCGCAGGAAGGTGGCGGTGTGCGAGGTGCCCGCGCCCACTTCCATGTCATAGGGCTGGAGCAGCGCGCAGCCCTGGTCGGCCCAGTAGGACTGCAGCTTGAGGATGATTTGTTGGAAAGTGAGCATGACTTGTTTCAGGCGTCGCACGCAGGCCGGGGCCGCGCCGGTGAATGAGAGGCGGCTCGCGCCGCGCAAACGACGATTTTAAGGCGCCGCCCGGCCGTGCGCCGTGGCGCCGGCCTGCGGCCCCACTGCGGCAGCGACGCCACGCGATCTGCATCAAAAAACAGAGCACGCATTGCATACAGGCAAAGGCCATGGCGCGGGACCAACTGGAAACAGGCCTTGCAAGGCCCGGCAGCTTCATTTTTTGACAATTCACCGGGGCCGCGGCCGGTGGCCGTTCGCCACGCCGCCATGCACGCCCCCTAGAATGGCCCATTGACCTTTTTTGTCGTGGACCACCACCGCCCCGGAGCCTGCCATGAACCTGATGAACATCATCACCAAGCAACTGATAGAGATCATCGAGTGGACCGATGACTCGCGCGACACGCTCTCCTACCGCTGGCCCGATGACGACAAGGAAATCAAGAACGGCGCCCAGCTCATCGTGCGCGAGTCGCAGCAGGTGCAGTTCGTCTCGGCCGGCCAGTACGCCGACCTGTTCAGCCCCGGCAAGCACACGCTGACCACGCAGAACATTCCCATCCTGTCCACCATCCAGGGCTGGAAGTACGGCTTCAACTCGCCGTTCAAGTGCGATGTCTACTTCATCAACACGCGCCTGTTCACGGGCAACAAGTGGGGCACCTCCAACCCCGTGATGGTGCGCGACAAGGACTTCGGCGCTGTGCGCCTGCGCGCCTTCGGCACCTACGACTTCCGCATCGTCGAGCCGGCCAAGTTCCTCAAGGAAGTGGCGGGCACGGACCAGAACTTCCGCATCGACGAGTTCGCCGACACCATGCGCTCGCGCATCATCAGCGTGTTCACCGAGTCGCTGGCCAAGGCCCAGGTGCCCGTGCTGGACGTGGCCCAGCGCTATGGCGAGCTGGGCGATGCGCTGCTGCCGCTGATCAACCCGGCCATGACGGACAAGTACGGCCTGGAGATCACCAGCTTCGTGCTGGAGAACGTGTCCGTGCCGCCCGAGGTGGAGCAGGCCATCGACAAGCGCTCCAGCATGACGGCCATCGGCAATCTCAACGACTACGTCAAGTACCAGATGGGCCAGGCCATGACCACGGGCGGCGAAGGCGCTGCCGCAGCCACCCTGCCCGCCACCATGGCCATGGGCTTCGGCATGGCGCAGGAGATGATGAAGAGCATGCAAAGCGGCGGCGGTGCCGGTGGCGCACCGGCCGGCCAGGGCCAGACGTCCGATCCGTTCTCGCCCGCTGCCGCACAGGCGGCCCAGGCCCCCGCAGCGCCCGCCGCCGGTGGACTGCAGGTGCTGACCCCGGCCCAGGCGGCCCAGGTACTGGGTGTGAGCGAGGCCGATGTGCTGGCCGAGATCCAGGCCGGCAACCTCAAGGCACGCCAGATCGGCAGCCAGTGGCGCATTGCGCAGGCCGCACTCGATGACTTCCTGCGCGGCTGACATTTCCGTGGTTTGACCCTTTGCGGCGCCAGGCCCTGCCTGGCGCCGCGTCCCGTTTTCCAGGACCGATGCCGTGAGCGCGCCCTCCTCCAGTTCCTCCAGCACCTCGACTTCCCCCGCCTCCGGTTCCTGGGAGGCCGCAGCCGCCGCGCCCGCCATGGTGCGCAAGCACCCCTGCCCCGAATGCGGCGCCAATCTCGAATGGAATGCCCAGGCCCAGGCGCTCAAGTGCCCGTACTGCGGCACCACGGTGCCCTGGAGCGAGGAAACGCGCGAGGAGCTGGGCCGCGATGTGGTCGAGCAGGACCTGGCCGAGGCGCTGCGCAACCCCCAATCCGGCCGGGGCTGGGGCACGGAGGACCGCTACGAGGTCCAGTGCCAGAACTGCCGCGCGATCTCGGTCTTCGTGAACCGCACCGTGGCCCAGCGCTGCGACTTCTGTGGTTCACCCTCCATCGTCGCCCATGAGGAGCAGGGCGATGCCATCACGCCCCAGAGCATCCTGCCCTTCAAGATCAGCGACGGCCAGATCCGCGACCGCATCCGCCAGTGGTACGGCAGCCGCTGGTTCGCACCCAACCGCCTGAAGTCCGCAGCACTGACCGACACGCTGCATGGCGTCTACCTGCCCTACTGGACCTTCGACGCCCACGCCAGCGCCGACTGGCAGGCCGAGGCAGGCTTCTACTACTACACCACCGAGTCCTACCGCGACAGCAACGGCAACGTGCAGACGCGCCAGGTGCGCCATGTGCGCTGGGAGCCGGCCTCGGGCAGCCTCGCGCATTTCTTCGACGACGAACTGGTGCCCGGCACCGTGGGCGTGCACGCCAACCTGCTGCGCCAGGTGGAGCCCTTTCCCACCACCACCGACCTCAAGCCCTACACGCCCGAGTTCGTGCGCGGCTGGACCGTGGAGCGCTACCAGATCGACCTGGGCAAGGCCGCCCAGGTCAACGTGCAGGACATGGACGAGCAGCTGCGCGCCCTGTGCGCGCGCCAGGTGCCCGGCGACACCTACCGCAACCTGCAGGTGCAGCGCGAGTACCAGGGCCGCACCTTCAAGCACATCCTCGTGCCGGTCTGGCTGGTGGGATACACCTACGGCAGCAAGACCTTCCAGATCATCGCCAACGGCTACACCGGCCAGATCGCGGGCGAGCGCCCCTACAGCGCCCTCAAGATCACGCTGGCCGTGCTGGCCACGATCATGGTGCTGGCGCTGCTGTGGGTGATGTTCGGCCAGTAAGTAGGCCGGCTGCCGCTCACCACGCGCTCCAGACCTCTTCGGCAAGCCCGAAGGCGGTGCTCGCGCCGGAACCTCCGGTGACCGCCACCACACGCGTGGCCTCGTCGGGCGCATGCACCACGCAGGGCGCGTCCTGCGCACTCGGATAGACGCCCACCCAGCGCTCCACCACCTGGGCGTCGCGCAGGTTCAGGGCCTCGTTCATGTGGCGCAGCATCAGCCCGTCCACGGCCTCGCTGGCAAAGGGCTGGGGCGCTGCGCCGTAGTGGTGGGAATCGCCCACCACCAGGCTGCCGTCGGCGCTTTGCACGGCGATCAGGTGGATGCCATGGGCCAGGCTCTCGCCCTCCTCCCGCTCCAGTTCGGCGCGCAGCGCGGCGGCTTCGGGCAGGGCGCTGTAGCCCTCGTATCTGACCATGCTCAGGTCACCCATGACCGAGCCCTCGAGCCGAAAGCCCGGCTGCGGCCGCACGCGCAGCATCTGCAGCTGGCACAGCTGGATGCGGTGCGGCGCCCACAGGCCGGCGAACAGGCCGCCCGGGTCGGCGTTGTTGCAGACCACCACGCGTTCGCCGTGGTAGCTGGCGCGCGTGCTGCGCACCCGGGGTGCCGCCACCTCGAGCACGGCCTCGCCGAAGCGGAAATCCACGCCCATGGCCTGCTCCAGCCACTGCGCCAGCCGGGCAATGGCCGTGCGCGACTCCACGCGCAGTTCATGCGGGCTGTAGAGCACGGCACTGAGGTCTCCGGTGCGCAGTGCCGGGTGGCGCTCGGCGGCCTGGGCCGGCGTGAGCAGCTCGCAGCGCTCGCCCATCGCCGTGCTCAGAAAGGCATGGAGCACGGCCTCGGCACTGGGGCGACGCGCCGTCAGCCACAGGCCGCGGTGCACGACCTCGATGCCGGCCTGCGGCGCGATCTCGGCCCAGGTGTCGCGCGAGCGCATGGCACGCCGCCAGTGGGCGCCTGCCTGCTGGCCAGTGACGGTCACAAAGCCGAAGTTGCGGATGGAGGCGGAGATGCAGGCCGCGTCGCGCTCGATGACGAGCACGCTGCGGCCACGGCGCGCAGCCGCATAGGCGTGGGCCAGGCCGACAATGCCGGCCCCCACCACGATCAGGTCGTAGTTCTTCATGGGAGGAAACAGAGGAAAAGGAAAGGAAAAATCAGCGCTGGCGCCAGCGCTGCGTGCGCCGCTGCACCCAGGCATCCAGCGCCGCGATCAGCAGCCGGCCCGTGGCGGCCGTGGCAAAGATCAGCGTGGCCATGGCCGCGGCGGGCGCGGTGTCGCCCGCGTCGTCCATGGCCAGCACGGCCACCGAGGCCAGCGTGGTCTCGGGCGAGTAGAGGAACACCACGGCCGACACCGTGGTCATGGCATTGACGAAGAAGTAACCGGCCACCTGCATCACCACGGGCATGCACACCGGCAGGTGCACGCGCCACAGCAGCGTCCAGAAGGCCACGCCCATGGAATCGGCCACGCGCTCGTATTCGGCATCGAGCTGCTGCAGCGCGGCCAGTTGCGTGATGTGCGCCACCGAGAAGAAATGCGCCACCGAACACAGCACCAGGATGGCCATGCTGCCGTACAGGAAGTGCAGCGGATTGCCCTGGGCATTGAAGAACAGGATGTAGCCCAGGCCCAGCGCCAGCCCCGGCACGGCCATGGGCAGCGTGGCCACGGCATGCAGCCACTGGCGCGTGCGTGCCCAGCGCTGGGGCTTGGCCACCAGGTAGGCGGTCACGAAACTCAGCACCGCCCCCACCACCGCCGTGGCCAGCGCCATGGACAGCGAGTTGCCATAGCTGGCCCAGCCGCCGCCGTCCATCATGTCGAAGCGGTAGTTCTTGAACGTCAGCGCGAGGTTGTAGGGCCAGTAGCTGACCAGGGAGGCCAGCACGGCCGTGCCCATGACGGCCAGCAGCGCCAGCGCCACCAGCGCGCAGTAGGCAAGCAGCGCGCGGTCCAGCGGCGCATGGGGCTGGGGCATCAGCGGCACGGAGCGCACGCCCATGGTCGCCGCCTGCCGCGCACGCAAATGGCGCTCTGCCGCAAAGGCCAGGCCGGCCGGCACCAGCAGCAGCATGGCCACCACGGCGCCCATGGACAGCTTTTGCTGGCCTATGACCTGCTTGTAGATATCGGTGGCCAGCATGGCCGTGTTGCCGCCGATGACCTTGGGCACGCCGAAGTCGGTCACCACGAGCACGAAGACCACGATCCAGGAAATCATCAGCCCGTAGCGGCTGGCCGGCAGCGTGACCTGGCGGAAGCTGCGCCAGCGGCTGGCGCCCAGCGTGGCGGCAGCCTCGTACAGGCGCGCATCGCCCGAGGCCAGCGTGGTGCACAGGATCATCAGCGCATGCGGAAAGGTCCAGAGCACCGAGCCCACGATGATGCCGAAGGGCCCGTAGGCCGAGCCTCCCTGCAGCCAGCCCTTGAGCAGGCCCTGGCTGCCGAACAGGTAGATCAGGCTGATGGCCATGAGCAGCGAGGGGGCCAGCAGCGGCACCAGGGCCAGCCCCCGGAACCAGCGCGCCAGCGGCATGCAGCTGCGCACCACGCCATAGGCGTAGACATAGGCCAGCAGCACGCAGACCGTGCTGCTCACGGCCGACAGCCACAGGCTGTTGAACAGCGATTGCGCCACGCCCGGCATGCGCGCATAGGTGATGAACTGGGCCAGGCCCGTGAAGCGGCCCGTGTCGTCCCAGAAACTCCTGCCCAGCAGGCTGGCCACCGGCAGGGCGATGGTGGCCAGCAGCCAGGCCAGTGCCCCCAGCACCAGGGCGCCCAGCCACCAGCGCTCCCAGCCTGCGCTGCGCCCCCGAGGACGCACGGGCCCTGCAGGCGCGCTGCGGCGGGCGGGAACGGAGCGGTCCACCGGCACGGGCACGGGCACGGGCACGGAAATGGCCGTGTCCATGGGATGCGCGCTCATGCAGCCTTCCTCGCGTCGGGCGCCGCCAGCGGCTGCAGTGCGGCGGCGGGCAGCTCCATCAGCACCTCGCCCTGCAGCCAGTCGGGCAGGCCCACATCGTGGCGCAGCGGCCACTGGGCGTCGATCTGGCATTGCAGGGTGGAACTGAACAGGCGCACCAGGGCCATCGATCCGAGGAAGGAGGTCTCCACAACGCGGGCGCGGAACAGGTTGGGCAATGCCGTGGGCTGGGCCGGGTGCAGCACCACGCTCTCGGGCCGCACGCCGACCAGCAGGGCAGCGCCCGGCTCGAAACCGGCCAGCGCGCAGCGCAGGCTGGCCTCGCCGATGCGCACCTGGTCCGCCGATTCGGCCGTGGCCGGCAGCAGGTTCATGCGGCCCACGAAGCCGGCCGCGAACTGGCTCACGGGCCGGGCATAGAGCTGCTCGGGCGAGCCCTGCTGCTCGATGCGGCCCTGGTGCATGAGCACCACGCGGTCGGCCATGGACAAGGCCTCTTCCTGGTCGTGCGTGACCATGATGGAGGCAATGCCCAGCTGGCGCTGCAGCTGGCGGATCTCGCTGCGCAGCTCGGTGCGCACCTGGGCGTCCAGGGCGGACAGCGGTTCGTCCAGCAGCAGCAGGCGCGGCCGGGGCGCCAGCGCGCGGGCCAGGGCCACGCGCTGCTGCTGGCCGCCCGACAGCTGGGCCGGGTAGCGCTGGGCCTGCGCGCCCAGGCCCACCAGGGACAGCATCTCGGCCACGCGCTCGCGCGCCTGCGCCGCAGGCTGTGCGTTCAGGCCGAAGGCCACGTTCTGCGCGGCCGTGAGATTGGGAAACAGCGCATAGCTCTGGAACACCACGCCGAAGCCACGACGCGCGGCAGGCCAGCGCGTGATGTCATCGCCCTGGAACAGCACCCTGCCCTCGTCGGGCATGTCGATGCCGCAGACGATGCGCAGCAGCGTGGTCTTGCCGCAGCCCGAAGGGCCGAGCAGGCTGACGAACTCGCCCGCCTCCACGTTCAGGTCAATGCCGCGCAGCACCTGCTGCTCGCGGTAGCGCTTGGCGATATGGTCTATGCGCAGCATGGCGTGGCCCTCGACTTACTTCTTTTCCGATTTGGCTTCGTAGCGGCGGCTCCACTCGGCCAGGATGCGGTCGCGGTTGGCCGCAGCCCAATCGAAGTCGTTCTTCGCCAACCGCTTTTCGAGATCGGCAGGAATGAACTCCAGCTTCTCCTGCGCCTCGGGCAGGGCCAGCACGGCGAAGTTGGCGGCGTACAGCTTGTTGGCCTCTGGCGTGACGGCCCAGTCGGCCAGCGCCTTGGCGGCTTCCTGCTTCTTGCTGGTCTTGAGGATGGCCGTGGCCTCCACGTCCCAGCCCAGGCCTTCCTGCGGGAAGACGATGTCGATGGGCGCACCGTCCTTTTTGGTCTTGCTGGCGCGGTACTCGAAGCTCAGGCCCACGGGGAACTCGCCGGCCCCCGCCTGTCGGCAGGGCTTGGAGCCGCTGTGCGTGTACACGCCCATGTTCTGGTGCAGGCCGTCCATGTAGGCCCAGCCTTTTTCCTCGCCCATGATCTGCAGCCAGGCCGCGACCATCAGGTAGCCCGTGCCGCTGGAGGCCGGGTGGGGCATGGTGATCGTGCCCTTGAATTCGGGCCTGACCAGGTCGGACCAGCTGGCGGGCACGGGCAGCTTGCGCTTGCCGGCCTCCACGGTGTTGAAGCAGATGGCCGAGGACCACAGGTCCATGCCCACCCAGGTCGGCTGGGCGCGCGGATCGCGCATGTTGGCGCGCACCTTGTCCAGGCCCTTGGGCGCGTAGGGCTGCAGCATGCCCTGCTTGTCCAGCAGCATCAGCGAGGTGGCGGCCACGCCCCAGATCACGTCGGCCTGGGGGTTGGCCTTCTCGGCCAGCAGGCGGGCCGTGATGATGCCCGTGCTGTCGCGCACGAACTTGAGTTCGATATCGGGATGGGCCTTCTCGAAGCCGCTCTTGTAGGCCTTGATCTGGTCGGCCTCCAGCGCGCTGTAGACCAGCAGCTCGGTCCTGGCCGCGTGGGCAAGGGTGGCGAAGGAGGCGACGGTCAGCGCCGCGGAGGCAATGGCGAGGCGGCGGCCCAGGGAGGCAAGGGTGTGGCGCATGGCGTGGCAGTTCCGTTGTGGGTTCGTGGACAGGTGGCAGGTTCACCACCTCTGACACCCACTTTAGGAAGCGCAGGTGAAACGCCCGTGTCACACAACGGAAATTTGGCGAAGCGGGTATTGGCGGATTTGGGTGTCCCCCTCACCCTGCCATCCGCCACGCTCCCCGCTTCTTCAGCCGCGCGGCTTGCCCCTGCCTGTGCGCGTTGCCTGGGCGGCCTGGGCCGCCTGGGGCTGCAGCGCATCCAGCAGCCGGTCCTGCAGGCGCGCGCGGTGCGCCAGGTCCTGATCCAGCCGCGCGGCCAGCGCGTCGATGTGCTCGCGCATCAATTGCTCGGCGCGCGCCATGTCGCCAGCGGCCAGCGCATCGACGATGGCCTCGTGGTCGGCATTGGAGTGCTGGGCCTCGGTCTGCGACTGGTACAGCGCAGACACCAGGGTGGTGCGCGCCGACAGGTCGGCCATCATGGCCGTGAGGAAGCGGTTGCCCAGTTGCTGCGCCAGGCAGACGTGGAAGTCAGCCAGCAGCACGCTGCGCTGGCCGGCGTTGTCGGCCTCGGCAATGGCGCCGCGCTCCTGGGCCACGTGCTGGCGCAGCGTGCGTATGGCCGCCTGCAGCGGCCGGCCCGCGTCGCGCAGCATGCCGGACTCCAGCACGCGGCGCGCGGCATAGGTTTCCTGGGCTTCCTCGAACGAGGGCTCGACCACGTACCAGCCCTGGCGCGAGCGCACCTCGACGAAACCGCGCGCCTGCAGCTGCATCAGCGCCTCGCGCACCATGGTGCGGCTCACGCCGAAGACCTCGGCCAGTTCCTTTTCGCCCAGGCGTTCGCCTGGGCGCAGCTTGCGCTCGACGATGGAGCGCATGACACGCTCGGCAATCAAGGCCGGCCCGGTGGCCGGCGCATCCTGCGGCTCGGACATGGCGGCCTCCTCAGGCCGCGGCCGGAATGCGGCGCGGGCGCAGCGTGGCCATCACCCAGTACACGCCGCCACCGATCAGCACGCCGAAGAACCAGCCGTAGGTGCCCCACCAGACCGGCAGCAGGCTGGTGAAGTTGGGCAGGATGGTGGAGAACACGCTGCCGATGCCGGTGGCGATCAGCGCGTTGACGTTCCAGCCGCCCTCGTAGCGGTACTCGCCATGCTCGTCATACAGCGCTGCCACGTTGATGTTGCCCTTGGCCACCAGGTAGTAGTCCACCAGGATGATGCCCAGCAGCGGCCCCATGGTGGCGCCGATGGCATTCACGAAGTGGGCTGCGCCGCCCTCCCATGGTGCAAAGGGGTAGAGAGCCAGGGCGATCAGCGCGGCGATGTAGCCGCCGCGCTTGAAGTCGATGCGCTTGGGAAACACGTTGGAGATATCGAAGGCCGCCGAGACGAAGTTGGCCACCACGTTGATGCCCAGCGTGGCCACGGCAAAGGTGACGGCGGCCAGCAGGGCCAGCACCCAGCTGTCGAACTTGGCCGAGATCTGCTCCGGGTGCAGCAGCACCTCGCCATAGACCTTGAAGGCCGCAATCGTGGTGATGCCCGCCACCAGCGAGAACGCGATCAGATTCACAGGAAGGCCCCAGAGGTTGCCCTTGGCGACCGCTTCCTTGTTCTTCGCATAGCGCGAGAAGTCGCAGAAATTCAGGTACAGCGCCGCAAAGTAGGTGATCCAGGTCGCGCCCACGGCCATCAGCGCCCAGAAGCTGCCCGGCGCGCCGCTCACGCCCGCATCCTTGGTCTTGTCCAGCAGCACATCCATGGGAATGCCGTGGTCGAAGCTGAAGCCGCCGGCCTTCACGCACAGGCCGATGGCCAGCACCAGCATGGCGATCCACACGGCAGGCCCGGCCCAGTCCTGGAATCGCCGCACGGTCTCCATGCCCCTTTGGATGATCAGCAGCTGCAAAGCCCAGATGACCACATAGCAGATCACCTCCAGCCCTGAATGGCCCAGCCAGTGCGTGGTCTGGTGGAAGGACAGCAGGGCGTCATTGCGCACCAGCAGTGCCACCATGGCGCCCGAGGCGGCCGCCGTCTGCGCGCCATACCAGAAGCAGGCCACGACGGCGCGCACAAGCGCCGCCAGATTCGCCCCCCAGACACCGAACGAGGCGCGCGCCAGCACCGGGTAGGGCACGCCGGTCTTCTCGCCCGCATAGCCCATCAGGTTCATCAGAAAGAAGATGACCAGGGAGCTGATGCCGATGGCGATCAGGAAATTGACGAAGCTGCCGCACAGCAGAAACAGGCTGGCCGCCAGGTAGTAGCCCCAGAGGCTGTGCACGTCCGAAGTCCAGACGTTGAAGATGCTGAAGGCGCCCCAGCGGCGGTCCCTGGTGGGCGCCAGGTCTTCGTTGTAGAGACCTGGCGAGGGGTTGCGGATGTCCATTGATGCGCTCCTTGACCACGAGTAATCACTGACACAAGACCAGCCGAAACCCATGATCAGCTGGCACACAAACTGGCACGCAAACTGGTATGCAAGAAGTGTGCCTTCGGGCGCAGGAGTTTTTTCCCGGGACATACCCGGCCACCGCAGGCCTTCAGGCTGCGGCGACATGGTGAAATATGGAGCCGCCCCCCTCCCTCCAACCCCGCCATGTTCGTCACGCAGCTCAAGTCCTTTTTCTGGGTCGCCCGCCTTGGCAGCATCACGCAAGCCGCGCGCCAGCTCGCACTGAGCCAGCCCACCGTGACCACCCAGATCCGCGCGCTGGAAGAGCACTACGGCGTGGAGCTGTTCCATCGCCAGGGCGGGCGGCTGTCCATCACCGATGCCGGCTTGCGCCTGCTGCCCCAGGTCGAGCAACTGCTGCTGCAGACCATCCAGCTGGAGTCGGCGCTGCGCCATTCGGGCGATGCCAGCCAGGGCCAGCTGCGCATAGGCGCGACGGCGCCCTACTACGTGCTGGACATCGTCAAGCGCTACCAGCGGCGCTTCGAGCGGGTGGAAGTGGCCATCGTGGGCGGCAACTCGCGCCAGATGGTGCAGGCGCTGGTGGACTACCAGGTGGACCTGGCGACCTCCTCACACCTGGAGAGCGATCCGCGCCTGCTGCGCATGGAGCTGGGCCAGGACCCGCTGGCGCTGCTGGTGCACCGCAGCCACCGGCTGGCGCAGCGCACCATGGTGCAGGCGTCCGATCTGGTGCACGACACGCTGATCCTGCGCGAGCGCGGCTCCATGACGCGCCAGCTCACCGAACAGATGCTGGCCGCCGCCGGCCTGGCACCGCGCCACATCATGGAAATCGCCAGCCGCGAAGCCATCCGCGAGGCCGTGATCCGCGACATGGGCATCAGCGTCTTCGCCCGGCATGAAGCCTCGGCCCACCCCGACATCGTCGTCCTGCCCTTCGCAGGCCCCGTGCCGCGCCTGCCCGAGTACCTGTACTGCCTGCGCGAACGCCGCCAGGCCCGGCTGATCGCCGGCTTTCTGGAGGAAGCCGTGCCGGGCGGGGTGCTGCCGGACCAGATGTGAACCGGCTCAGGCCAGCTCGGCATCCGCCAGCAGCGGCTGCCTGAGATCCTTGTCCGACAGCGACATCTCCACATCGAGCTGCGGCCATTGCACGCCGATGGCCGGGTCGTTCCAGGCAATGCCGCGATCGGCCTGGGGCGCGTAGAAGGCAGTGGCCTTGTAGAGGAAGTCGGCGCTGTCGCTGAGCACCACGAAGCCGTGGGCAAAGCCTGGCGGCACCCACAGCTGGCGGTGGTTGTCTTCCGTCAGTTCGGCGCCCACCCATTGGCCGAAGGTCGGCGAGCCCTTGCGGATGTCCACGGCCACGTCGAACACGGCGCCGCGCACCACGCGCACGAGCTTGCCCTGGGCATGCGGCGGCAGCTGGTAGTGCAGGCCGCGCAGCACGCCTTTCTTGCTGCGGCTGTGGTTGTCCTGCACGAACTGGTGGTCCGTGCCCGTGGCCTGGTTGAAGGCCTGCTGGTTGAAGCTTTCCAGGAAGAAGCCGCGATCGTCGCCAAAGACCTTGGGCTCGATCAGCATTACCTCGGGAATGGCCAGGGGTGTTGCCTTCATGCGTGCACCTTTTCCTTGAGGATCTGCAGCAGGTACTGGCCGTAGCCGTTCTTGGCCAGGGCCTGGCCCAGCGTCTCCAGCTGTGCCTGGTCTATCCATCCCTGGCGGAAGGCGATCTCTTCTGGGCAGGAAACCTTCAGGCCCTGGCGCTGCTGCAGGGTGGCGATGAACTGCCCCGCTTCCAGCAGGCTGTCGTGCGTGCCCGTGTCCAGCCAGGCATAGCCACGGCCCATGAGCTCCACATTGAGCTGGCCCTTTTCCAGGTACAGGCGGTTGAGGTCGGTGATTTCCAGCTCGCCGCGCGCCGAGGGCTTGATGGACTTGGCCAGTTCCACGACCTGGCTGTCGTAGAAATACAGGCCAGTGACCGCGTAGTTGCTCCTTGGCTGCCTGGGCTTTTCCTCCAGGGAAAGCACGCGGCCCTGGGCATCGAACTCGGCCACGCCATAGCGCTCGGGGTCCTGCACGTGGTAGGCAAACACCGTGGCGCCCTCGCTGCGCTCGTCGGCGCGCGCCAGCAGGCGGGGGAAGTCGTGGCCGTAGTAGATGTTGTCGCCCAGCACCAGGGCGCTGGGCGCACCGGCCAGGAAATCCTCGGCGATCAGAAAGGCCTGGGCCAGGCCGTCCGGGCTGGGCTGGATGGCGTATTCGATTTTCAGGCCCCACTGCGAACCATCGCCCAGCAACTGCTCGAAACGCGGCGTGTCCTGCGGCGTGCTGATCACCAGGATCTCGCGGATGCCCGCAAGCATGAGGGCGCTCAGCGGGTAGTAGATCATCGGCTTGTCGTAGACCGGCAGCAGTTGCTTGCTGATGGCCAGCGTGGCCGGGTGCAGGCGGGTGCCGGAGCCGCCCGCGAGGATGATGCCTTTGCGTGTCTGGTTCATGTCCTGGATCCTGGGGTTCTTCCTGGAGCGCGCAGCCGCGCTCAGATGATTTCCTGCAGCATGCGGTCCACGCCGGCCTGCCAGTGCGACAGGCGCAGGCCGAAGGTCTGCTGCAGCCGGTCGGTGTTCAGGCGGGAATTGTGCGGACGCTGTGCCGGGGTGGGAAAGGCGCTGGTGGGCACGGCAGCTATTCGCTGCACCTTCCAGGGCCGGTCGGGCGCGAGTTCGCGAGCGCGGGCGATCACATGGCTGGCATAGGCATGCCAGGTGGTCTCGCCACCGGCCACCAGGTGGTACAGGCCCTGGTCGCCGGGTTGGCGCTGCAGCTGGCGAATGGCATGGGCCGTAACGTCGGCGATGAGGTCCGCGCCCGTCGGCGCGCCCCATTGGTCGTCGATCACGCTCAGCGCCTCGCGCTCCTGGGCCAGGCGCAGCATGGTCTTGGCGAAATTGCCGCCGCGCGCCGCATAGACCCAGCTGGTGCGAAAGATCAGGTGGCGGCAGCCTGAAGCCTGGATCAGCTGCTCGCCTTCGAGCTTGCTGCTGCCATAGACGGACAGCGGCGCCGTGGCCTCGGTCTCCGTGCGCGCGGCGCTGCCGCTGCCGTCGAAGACATAGTCCGTGCTGTAGTGCACCAGCAGCGCACCGATCTGCGCCGCCTCGCGGGCCAGCACCTGGGGGGCCAGCGCGTTGAGCAGCCGCGCCTGGTCAGGCTCGCTTTCGGCCTTGTCCACGGCCGTGTGGGCGGCGGCATTGACGATGACATCGGGGCGCAGAGCGCGCACGGTGCGTGCAAGCTCATCGAGGCGCGAGAGATCGCCGCACAGGCCCTGGCCACCGGCATCGCCCTGGCGGTCCAGCGCAATCAGTTCGCCCAGCGGCGCCAGGCTGCGCTGCAGCTCCCAGCCCACCTGGCCATTGCGGCCCAGCAGCAGCAGCTTCATGAGCCGGCTCCCTCCGCGTACTGGCGGCTGACCCATTCGCGGTAGGCGCCGGACTGCACATCGGCCACCCATTCGGGATTGTCCAGGTACCACTGCACGGTCTTGCGGATGCCGGTCTCGAAGGTCTCGGCAGGCTTCCAGCCCAGTTCGCGCTCGAGCTTGCGCGCATCGATGGCATAGCGCCGGTCATGGCCGGGGCGGTCCTTCACATAGGTGATCTGTGCGCTGTAGCTGGTGCCATCGGCCTTGGGGCGCAGCTCGTCGAGCAGGGCGCAGACGGTGTTCACGATCTCGACGTTGGGCTTCTCGTTCCAGCCGCCCACGTTGTAGGTGTCGCCCAGCCTGCCGGCCTCCAGCACGCGGCGGATGGCGCTGCAGTGGTCGCGCACATAGAGCCAGTCGCGCACCTGCATGCCGTCGCCATAGATGGGCAGCGGCTTGCCGGCCAGGGCGTTGACGATCATCAGCGGGATCAGCTTCTCGGGGAAATGCAGCGGGCCGTAGTTGTTGCTGCAGTTGGTCGTCAGCACGGGCAGGCCGTAGGTGTGGTGCCAGGCGCGCACCAGATGGTCGCTGGCAGCCTTGCTGGCCGAGTACGGGCTGTTGGGCTCGTAGAGGTGGTCTTCGGTGAAGGCCGGTGCCGCAGGCGCCAGGCTGCCGTAGACCTCGTCGGTGGATACATGCAGGAAACGGAAGGCTGCCTTGGCCTCGGCATCCAGCGCGCTCCAGTAGCCGCGCACGGCTTCGAGCAGGCGGAAGGTGCCGACCACATTGGTCTGGATGAAGTCCTCGGGGCCATGGATGGAGCGGTCCACATGGCTCTCGGCCGCGAAGTTGACCACGGCGCGCGGCCTGTGCTCGGCCAGCAGGCGGGCCAGGGTCTGGCCGTCGCCGATGTCGGCCTGCACGAAGACATGGCGCGCATCGCCTTGCAGGCTCTCCAGGCTTTTGAGGTTGCCGGCATAGGTGAGCTTGTCCACGTTGAGCACCGGCTCGTCGCCAGCAGCCAGCCAGTCCAGCACGAAATTGGCACCGATGAAGCCGGCGCCGCCTGTGACAAGAATCATGGTTCAACCTTGCAAAATTTCATTGTTCTTGGGGCGGGGATCCGGCAGCAGCATGGGGTGCGGCCTCCCGCGCGACCTGGGCATTGTCGGCGCTCGCCAGTAAAAAAGCCCGCAAGAGGCGGGCTTTTTCCTTCAGGACACGCCTTTTACACACCCGGGGCGTGTTCACTGGCCCTGCCAACGGCGCAGCACCAGCGAGGCGTTCGTGCCGCCAAAGCCGAAGCTGTTGGACAGCACGGTGTCCAGTCGGGCATCGCGTGTGCGGGTGACCAGGGGCATGTCGCCCAGTGCCGGATCGGGCGTGTCCACGTTGACCGAACCTGCGATGAAGCCCTTGTTCATCATGATCATGCAGTAGATGGCTTCCTGCACGCCGGTAGCGCCCAGCGAGTGGCCGGTCAGCGACTTGGTGGAGGAGAACGGCGGCACCTGGTCGCCGAACAGCGCGCGCATGGCGCGCACTTCCTGCATGTCGCCCACGGGCGTGGAGGTGCCATGGGTGTTGATGTAGTCCACGCCGCCTTCGATACCTTCAAGGGCCTGCTGCATGCAGGCGATGGCGCCGTCGCCCGAGGGCGCGACCATGTCCTCGCCATCGCTGGTGGCGCCGAAGCCCACGACTTCGGCCAGGATGTTCGCACCCCGGGCCTGGGCGTGCTCCAGGCTCTCCAGTACCACGGCACCGCCGCCGCCTGCGATCACGAAACCGTCGCGGTTGGCGTCATAGGCGCGCGAAGCCTTTTCGGGCTGGTCGTTGTGCTTGCTGGACATGGCACCCATGCCGTCGAACAGCAGGGCCATGCCCCAGGACAGCTCTTCGCCGCCGCCGGCAAACATCACGTCCTGCATGCCCCAGGCAATCTGCTGTGCCGCCGCGCCGATGCAGTGCGCCGAGGTGGAACAGGCCGAGGTGATGGAGTAGTTGATGCCCTTGACCTTGAAATTGGTCGCCAGGCAGGCCGACACCGTGGAGCTCATGCAGCGCGTGACCTGGTAGGGACCGACGCGGCGAATGCCCTTCTCGCGCAATGTGTCGGCCGCCTCGATCTGGTTGGCCGGCGAGCCGCCGCCAGAGCCCATGATCAGGCCCGTGCGCGGATGGCTGACCTGCTCGGGGGCCAGGCCCGCCTGGGCGATGGCATCTTCCAGCGCGATCTGCGCATAGGCTGCCGCATCGCCCATGAAGCGCAGCTGCTTGCGATCGATCCGTGCCTCGACGTCGATCTCCGGCACACCGGCCACCTGGCTGCGCATGCCCAGTTCGGTGAATTTCGGCATGGCCTTGATGCCCGTGCGGCCCTCGCGCAGCGAGGTCTCCACGGTATCGAGGTCGTTGCCGATGCACGAGACAATGCCCGCGCCGGTGATGACTACGCGACGTTTGGTCATGCTGCCGTTCCCTGGCCTTCACCCTCGCGCAGGAACAGACCCACGCGCAGGTCATTGGCCACGTAGATTTCCTTGCCATCGGCCAGCAGGCGTGCATCGCCGATGGCCATGTTCAGCTTGCGCTTGATCACGCGCTTGATGTTGATTTCGTAGGTCACCAGCTTGACGTCAGGACCCACTTCGCCCGTGAACTTGACCTCGCCGGCGCCCAGGGCGCGGCCGCGGCCGGGAAGGCGCAGCCAGGTCAGGTAAAAGCCGATCAACTGCCACATGGCATCCAGGCCCAGGCAGCCGGGCATGACGGGATCGCCCCGGAAATGGCAGTCGAAGAACCAGAGATCAGGCTTGATGTCGAGTTCGGCCACGATCTTGCCCAGGCCGTGGGCACCACCATCGGTGTCGATGTGCGTGATGCGGTCGAACATCAGCATGGGAGGCAGGGGAAGACGTCCGCTGTCTGCGGAAAACAGCTTGCCTTCGCCCGAAGCGATCAGTTGCTCATACGAAAAAGAATCGGCCATTGTCTAACTTGCTCCACGGCGGCACTGACGCCACCTCTATCTCTGAATGGGTGCGGCCCGCAGCGGACCATGCAGCCGCGCATTATCGGGGTTGAACGTTGCCAGACTGCAACAAAACCCCGAGGCCGCATCAAAACTCTGCCACAAAAGCCACGCCGACCCGGCTCGCGGGCCTCGGCTACAGCCCCCGGACCGACGGCTTGCGCCGCCTGATCCAAGCCACCACCAGCACCGCCAAGGCAGCCAGGCACAGCGGCACCAGACCTGCCGCGTGTACCCAGCGCGCGAATGGCGTCAAGGCCTCGCGGCCCTGCACGCTGGCCTGCAGCACGGTGCGCTCGTAAGGCACCAGCGCATGCGTGACCACGCCCCGGTGGTCGATCGCGACCGTGGCGCCTGTGTTGGTGGCGCGCAGCATGGGGCGCTCGAATTCCAGCGCACGCATGCGGCTGATGGCCAGATGCTGGTCAATCGCCACGCTGTCGCCAAACCATCCGATGTTGCTGAAATTCACCAGCACCGTCGGCGCCGTCGCCGCGTTGCCGAAATGTGCACCCAGCTCCTCGCCAAACAAATCCTCGTAGCAGATGTTGGGCGACAGCCGCTCGCCGGCCCAGGCCATGGAGGGCTGTCCCAGCGCGCCGCGGTTGAAGTCGCCCAGCGGTATGTTCATCATCTGCGTGAACCAGCGGAACAGCGGCGGGATGAACTCCCCGAAGGGCACCAGATGGTGCTTGTCGTACTGGTAGTCCTGGATCTGGCCGGGCTGCCAGCCCACGACCGAGTTCGTATAGCCGGCCTCTTCCGATCCCAGGGGAATGCCGAGCAGCGCGGCCTGCCGGCCATCCTTCTTCAGATACGGTTCGCGCAGCAGGTCCAGGTATTCCTCGGGCAGTTGCTGGGGCAACAGGGGCACGGCTGTCTCAGGGGCCACGACCAGTTGCGCGGTGGCCGCACGCAGCTCGCGCCCATACCAGCCCAGCGCCAGCGGAATGCCGCTGCCGGCCTCGAACTTCTCATCCTGCGGGATATTGCCCTGCAGCATGGCCACGCTCAGTGCAGGCCGCTCGGCCGACGGTGCATTGATGGCGGCATCGCGCAACCACCACAGGCCGCCCCAGGCCAGAACAAGGGCCACAGCCGCCGCCAGGGGCCGGGCGGCCCGAACACGGGCCCCATTGCGCGAGATTCCCGGCAAGGCGGCCAGCCAATACGCCAGCCAGGACGCCACGGCGCCCGTGCCATAGACGCCAATCCAGCGCGGCAGCACGGACAAGGGCCCTTCCACATGGGCATAACCGCCGGCGCCCCAGGGAAAGCCGGTCCACAGCCAGCCACGCGCCAGTTCGGCCAGCAGCCAGACGGCGGAAAACAGCAGCGCGCCGCCCGCTGCACCGGCAGGGCGCAGCCGTTGCCAGCCCCAGGCAGCCACCGCGTAGTAGCTGCCCAGAAATGCCGCAAGCGCCAGCACGGCGGCAACGGCCAGCGGCGCAGGCAGGCCGCCATAGACATGCATGGAGATGAACAGCCACCAGAAGGTGGCCACCAGCCAGGCCGTGGCGAAGAGCATGGCACGCCCTGCCGCCTGGGCCGGGCGCTGCGCCGTCTGCAGGGCGCGCGCCAGCACGGCCAGCGACAGTATCTGCAGCCACCACAGCGGGCGGCCATAGCCGCCGATGAGGCTCAGCAGCCCGTCACCTTGCCCGCGCGCCCAGGGCCAGGCCAGCGACAGGGCCTGTGCCGCACCCGCTACCAGCAGCAGCACGCCATGGGCGAACCGGCCCATGCGCCGGCCGTCTTGCGAGAAAGCGGAAGAACTGGACAGGGGCATCGGCCGGTTGTGCGCAAAAAGAGGTAGGTCTCGGGTGAGAGAGGTCCAGCCAAGGGCAGGTTCAGGCGCAGTCTCAGCTGCGCAGCAGGCTGTCGGCGGCGGGATCGCGCACCACCTTGAACCAGCGCACGGCGCCGCCCTTGGTGTGCAGCACGGTGAATTCCAGGCCCGCCAGGTGGATCTGCTCGCCGCGCTTGGGCACATGGCCCATTTCGTGGGCGATCAGGCCGCCGATGGTGTCGAACTCATCGTCGGGATCGCGGGCATGCAGGGACACCTCGAAGGTCTCGTTCACATGCTCGATGGTGGTGTCGCCCGCCACGCGGTAGCTGTTGTCGGCCAGGGCGAAGATGTCGCCCTCGTCCTCGGGGATGTCGAACTCGTCCTCGATCTCGCCGACGATTTCCTCCAGCACGTCTTCGATGGTCACCAGGCCCGCCACGCGGCCGAACTCGTCGATGACCACGGCAAGGTGGTTGCGGTTGCCCCGGAATTCACGCAGCAGATCGTTCAGGCCCTTGCTCTCCGGCACGAAGGCGGCGGGGCGCAACAGGGCGCGGATGTTCAGGTCCGGCGAGCGCTGCAGCTTGAGCAGGTCCTTGGCCAGCAGGATGCCGATGATGTTCTCGCGCTCGCCCTGGTAGACCGGGAAGCGTGAATGGGCCGTGGTGATGACCTGGTGCAGCAATTCATCGAACGGCGCGTCGATGTTGACCAGGTCCATGCGAGGGGCTGCGACCATGACGTCGCCGGCCGTCATGTCGGCCATGCGGATCACGCGTTCGAGCATGACGCGCGACTCGGGGCCGATGACCTGATTGTCCTCGGCGTCGGCCAGGGTCTCGATCAGCTCGTCGGGAGAGTCGGGGGCCGGGTGGATGAACTCGGCCACCTTTTGCAGGAAGCTTCGCTTGCTTTCCTTCTCGGAAGAGCGCGCAGGATGGGGGTCGGACACTGTCTTGGAGTGCAGGACGTGCGGTAGTGAAACAAGCTGCAAGGATAGCGGATTGCTCCGTCACCCCTGCATGCGCTGCGCCAATTCCCCTTGCGGCGTTTTGCGCTTATTCACCGGCCTGGTGGCGGCCATCCTGCACGCCACGGCGGATTTCCTGCACATCGGCCAGGAAATCCCAGAACTGCTTGGCCTGCTTCTTGAGCTGGTAGTCCACCTCGCCGATGTGCTCGGTCATCAGAGACGCCATGTGCGTGTCGATGCCGGCGGGCGGCAGCTGCAGATAGGCCTCGGATTCGGAGCCATCGCGCTTGATGGTGGCGCCGGCCTTGCGCGCAATCCTGAGCATGGCCGTGTTCTCCGACAGCGCGTGGATGAACATCATGGACACGCCCTTGGTGCGTGCATGGATCACGGCGCGGTTGAACAGGCGCCCGCCATAGCCACGGCCACGTGCCTGCTTGAGCACGGAGACGCCGAATTCGGCGCAGCTCTTGTGCTCGGGATGCGAGGCAAACGCCAGGTGCGCCATGGCGATCAGCTCGAGCCGGCGGTTGTAGATGCCGAAGATGTCATCGCGCTCGAAGTCGAGCTGCATGGCATAGCGGCGGACCTGCTCGTCGCTGGCGGCATAGCCGAAGCGCAGGTAGCGGTCGCCTTCATCGAGCTTGAGCAAATGCGCCACCACGCGCTCGCGGTGGGACGGGCCCAGGGAGCGAATGGGCACCATGGACGCGGAGCGCCCATCGGGACGGTGCGGCTGGCCTGCGCTCGCACGCAACATGTCCCGGCCGGCCTGCCAGGACGCCTTCAACCAGTCTTTGGATGCATTCATGGCTCAAATATAGGTAAAAACCCGATGTCGAGCAACGGAGATATTGCAATGCAACAAAACTGTAAGGTTTTGGCATGCAAACCAATTTCCCTCCCTGCACCTCTCGACGGCAAGGCCCCTGCCCTAGCCTTCGTGGCTACAGAGGCACCGCCGTGGTCACCTTCACCCGGTCCATCACGAAGCTGGTCTTGCAGTCCTGCACGCTGGGGTGCTTGAGCAAGGTGTCCATGACGAAGCGCGTGTAGTGCTGCATATCGGCCACGACCACGCGCATCAGGTAGTCCATTTCGCCGGTCAGCGACACGCATTCCACCACCTCGGGCCAAGTCTGCACGCTGGCGCGGAACACGTCCATGGGGTTGCGCTTGCTGGTCTCGGTGTATTTTTCCAGGCGCACGTTGAGATAGGCGGTCAGCCCCAGGCCCACCGTTTCGGGCTGGACCAGGGCCACGTAGCGGTCGATCACACCGCTGTCTTCCAGGCGCTTGACCCGTCGCAGCACGGCGCTGGGAGACAGGCCCACCTGCTCCCCGATGACGTCATAGGTTTCCCGGCCGTTGGCCTGCAGGCGGCGCAAAATGGCCCGATCCAGTTTGTCGATGTTGTGCGTGGCGCTCATGGCGGTGGACTCGTAAATAAGTACGGATTTCTTCAGGGTTAACCCGAATTAACCAGTTAAATTGCGATAAACGAAAGAATTCCGCAATTTTCATGCATTCCGCATTTTCCCACCACGGGCAAACGGCAAAAAGCTGAAGCCCCTCCCGCCTACAGTGACAGCACCGATAGAGAAGACGCAGGCGCCGGCCATGGCGCCCGTCCGACCATCCTGCACCGCACTGGCCGGAGATCCCCATGAATGCCCTGCTGAACCAGGCTGCCGTCCAGGCCTGCGCGCAAACAGTCAAGCGCCAACGGGACATGCGTCGTCCACGCCCGCCTGCCTGCCCACGCTGCCTATACTGCGGGGATCGCCTCCATTTCGCTTCACGCCATGACGCCCCGCCACGACGCCAACCGCGCCATGTCACGCCATGCCCGTGCGCCTGCGCCAGCCGGCCCGCAGCCGTCGGCCCGTTTGGCGCGGCGCAGCCTGCTGGCAGCACTGGCCGCCCTGCCCTGGCTGCCTGCGGCGGCGCAGGCCCAGCAGCCCTCCGCAGTCCAGCCGCGCGATGCGAAGTCCGACTCCCTGACCCTGATCGTTCCCTATGCGGCCGGCGGCCCGCTGGACCGCACGGCACGGCCGCTGGTCGAGGCCAGCACCGCGAAGCTGGGAGCCATCCAAATCCTCTATGTGCCGGGCGACGGCGGCGCCAAGGGCTCCAACATGGTCGCCCAGGCCACGGCCCAGGACCGCTTGCTGCTGATGGGCGCGGCCGCCACCCATGCCGTGCTACCCTGGCTGCAGCCCCAGCTGGGCTACGACCCGCTGCGCGACTTCCAGCCGCTGGTGCTGGTGGCGCGCATGCCCAATGTGCTGGTCATGCGCAGCGATCTGGCGCGCCAGTGGCGCATACGCACGCCGCTGGACCTGCAGCGCTTTCTTGCCAAGCACCGCCAGCCGTTGCGCTATGCCTCGGGCGGGCCGGGCAGCAGCGGCCACCTGTCGGGCGAGATGTACCAGATGCTCACGCGGCTGCCGCTGCTGCACCTGCCCTTCGGCGGCACGCAGCCGGCACTGTCGGCCCTGCTCGACGGCTCGGCCGACCTGCTGTTCGACAGCCTGGCATCTTCGCTGCCGCACATCCGCGCAGGGCGGCTGCAGGCCCTGGCCGTGACCACGCTGGAGCGCGCGCCCCTGCTGCCCGAGGTGCCCAGCCTCAACGACACGGTGCAGGGCTTCAACATGGCCAACTGGTTCGGCCTGTTTGCACCGGCCAGCTGGCCGGCGGAGCAGGCGCAGCGCCATGCCGCCGCGTTCGCGCAGGCCATGCGCAGCCGCCCGGTGCAGGACACCCTGTCCGCCATGGGCGTGCTGCCCGAAGAACTGCAACTGCAGGAGTTCGCGCGCTTTGTGCGCTCCGAGCACAGCAAATACGGCCTGCTGGTACAGGCCGCCCGAATCCGCCAGCTCTGAGCCGCGCAGGTGCCTTGCCTGCCCCCGGCCCGGGGCGGCAATGACAAGATCCTTGGAGAGCACCATGATGAGCACCGCAGCGACCCCCACTTCCTCCCACGCCCACGCCCCCGGTGTGGCACCCGTGGTCTACGGCCAGGCCGACCGCCCCCCGCGCGGCGACTACAGCCGCGCCAGCGACGACTACACCTGCGCGCAGGACTACGACGCCTACACCGAGGCCGACCACGACACCTACCGGCGCCTGTACGAGCGCCAGTCCGCCCTGCTGCCGGGCCTGGCAAGCCAGCACTTCATCGACGCCCTGCCCTCGCTGGGCGCCAAGGACCGCATTCCGCGCTTCGAGGAAGTCAACGAGCGCCTGCGCCGCGCCACGGGCTGGGAGATCGTCGGCGTGCCCGGGCTGATTCCCGAGGTGCCCTTCTTCTCGCTGCTGGCCAACCGAAAATTCCCGGTCACGGACTGGATCCGCAAGCCCGAGGAGTTCGAGTACATCGTCGAGCCCGATGTCTTCCACGACCTCTTCGGCCATGTGCCGCTGCTGTTCAACCCCGTCATCGCCGACTACATCCAGGCCTACGGCCAGGGCGGGCTCAAGGCTGCCGAGCTGGGCGCCTGCGAGATGCTGTCGCGCCTGTACTGGTACACCATCGAGTTCGGCCTGATCCGCGAACAGGGCGGCCTGCGCGCCTACGGCGCGGGCATTCTCAGCTCATCGGGCGAACTCAACTACTCGGTGCGCAGCCTCGAGCCGCAGCGCCTGCCGCTGTCGCTGGAGCGCGCCATGCGCACGCTCTACAAGATCGACAGCTACCAGCACACCTACTTCGTGATCGACGACCTGCAGCAGCTGTTCGACCTCACGGCCGCCGATTTCGAGCCGCTGTACCGCCAGCTGCGCGATCAGCCCACCGTCGCGGCAGATGCGCTGCTGCCGGGCGAGGTCGCTCTCTAGGAAACCGCGCTGCAGGAATCTGCAGCCTGAAGCCGCTCGCGCAGCGCCAGGCAAAAGCACCAGACGCGCTCGTCGAACACCAGCTGCACGTGGGCCACATCGTCAAGGCGGTGCGCATCCTGCCCCGGCAGCGTGGCCACGGGCGATGGAAAGACGATGTTGTCGCAGCAGCTCCACCAGCAGCTGAAGACCACGTCCGGGGGCGGCGGCCCCAGGCGCTGCAGCCAGGGACTGTCCATGCGCATCTGCAGCGCCGGCAGGCCATGGGCGAAGCGCGCCATCCAGGTGCCACGGTGCGGCGTGGCCAGGGTCACCACATGGGCGGCCAGTTGCCGGCGCTCCTGCGCTGACAGCCGGCCCAGCCAGGCACGCACCACCAGCCCGCCCATGCTGTGCGCCACGATCAGCGGAGCGCGCCCCGTGGCCTGGGCCATGCGGCGCGCGCAGGCATCGAGATCGGCCACCATGGCGTCGATGGATGCGCCATGCGCCGGCTCCAGCGTCATGGCCGCGCAGGCAATGCCGCCTTTCTTGAGCCGCCGCAGCCAGGGCGCCCAGACCGCGCGGTTGCAGAAAAACCCGTGGACCAGCACCACGCCCACCTGGCCCATCACGCCCACTTGGCCGGTGGAGCCGCCCTCAGGCCAGCCATCGGCCTCGGCCCGGGCGCGAAACGGCAGGCGCCAGCCAAACACCTGCACGGCCAACCGCCACTCGGCCAGCCAGGCTGCCGCCACCGTGCGCCATGTCGGCACGGGCGCGCCCGCCTTGCGCACCACGCGGCGCATCAGCAGCATCTGCAGCCCAAGGTGCAGGCCCGGCCAGCACAGGCCCAGCAGCGCGCCCGCCAGCGCCAGCCCCGGTGAACGCGGCCACCACCATGCCAGCCAGGCCGCGGCGCCCGCCAGCGTGCCCAGTGCCACCATTTGCAGAATGCGTGCGTTCACGGCAGCCCGTCCCCAATGAAAAAAGAAGCCAACCTAGCACAGGCCCTAGGACAACCCCGTGTAGACCGCAAAGCACACGCCTGACCAGAATCGGCCGCAGCGGTGGCCGGCCGTCCGGCGCCTGCGACTTCGCTGTCCCCCTGTCTTCCCAGCAACCCAAGGTACCCTGCATGGACGCTGCGCCCTGGCTCAAGAACTATCCCGCCGATGTGCCTCACGAGGTGCATCCCGAGCAATACCGCTCGCTCACACACCTGCTGGAGGAGGCCTTCACCCAGCATGCGGACCTGCCCTTCTCGGTCTGCATGGACCGCTGGATGAGCTACCGCGAGCTGGACCAGCTGTCCACCCGCCTGGGCGCCTGGCTGCAGGGGCTGGGCCTGGAGCCCGACGCGCGCGTGGCCATCATGCTGCCCAATGTGCCGCAGTTCGCCGTGAGCATGGCGGCCGTGCTGCGCGCCGGCTACACCTGCGTCAACGTCAATCCGCTGTACACCCCGCGCGAGCTGGAGCACCAGCTCAAGGACTCGGGCGCCACGGCCATCATCATCCTGGAGAACTTCGCCCACACCCTGGCCGACGTGATCGAGCGCAGCGCCATACGCCATGTCTGCGTCACGGCCATGGGCGATCTGCTGGGCGGCATGTACGGCAGCTGGATCACCTTCGCCGTGCGCCACCTGGCCAAGATGGTGCCGGCCTACAGCCTGCCGCTGGACGGCGCGGGCGGCACGGTGCGCGAGGTCACGACCTTTTCCCAGGCGCTGGCGCGCGGCGCCCAGAAAGAGCTGCGGCCCAGCCAGGCGGGGCTGGATTCGGTGGCCTTTCTCCAGTACACGGGGGGCACCACGGGCCTGTCCAAGGGCGCCGTGCTCACCCACCGCTGCATCGTGGCCGCCACACTGCAGGCCCATGCCTGGTTCACGCCCGCGCTGCATGGCCGCGTGAAGGCCCAGGACACGCACATCATCGCGGCGCTGCCGCTGTACCACATCTTCGCGCTCACGGTGAGCCTGTTTGCCATGCGCATGGGGGCCAGCCTGAGCCTGATTCCCAATCCGCGCGACATCCCCAAGTTCGTCAAGGTGCTGCAAAAACGGCCCTTCCACATCCTGCCGGCCGTCAACACCCTGTTCAATGCCCTGCTCAACAACGCCCAGTTCCGCGAACTGGACTTCTCGCAGCTGCGCGTCTCGCAGGCCGGGGGCATGGCCGCCAGCGAGGGCACGGCGCGCCAGTGGCAGCAGGTCACGGGCAGCGTGATGATCGAAGGCTGGGGCATGAGCGAGACCTGCGCCATCGGCACCAACAACCCCGTCATCACCACCTCCTTCAGCGGCACCATAGGCCTGCCGCTGCCGGGCATCTCCATCGCCATCAAGGACGACGAAGGCCGCGACCTCCCGGCCGGCGAGGCCGGCGAGCTGTGCATCAAGGGCCCCAACGTCATGCGCGGCTACTACAACCAGCCCGACGAAACCGCCAAGGCCTTCACGGCCGACGGCTACATGCGTACCGGCGACATCGGCGTGATGGACCAGGAGGGCTACACGCGCATCATCGACCGCAAGAAGGACATGATGGTGGTCAGCGGCTTCAACGTCTACCCGAACGAGCTGGAGAACGTGATCTCCATGTGCCCCGGCGTGCTCGAATGCGCGGCCGTGGGCGTGGCCGACGAGCGCCAGGGCGAGGCCATCAAGGTCTACGTGGTGCGCAGCGACCCGGCGCTGACCGAGGACCAGGTGATGCGCTTTTGCCATGACCAGCTCACTGGCTACAAGCGCCCGCGGCAGGTGGAGTTCCGCGACGAACTGCCCAAGACCAACGTGGGCAAGATCCTCAGGCGCGCCCTGCGCGATCCCGCCTGAAACCCGCACGGCCGCAGCTGTAGCCCACGCGTCAGCCGTGGCTGCCTGCGGCTGTTAGCCTTGGGCAAAAGCCGCCTCCTCATGACACCCTCCGCCCCCACAAGCGCCGCCGCCGCGCTGCCCCCCGGCATGACCGTGCTGGAGCGCGGCTGGCTGTCGGCCAACAACATCGTCTTTGCCGCCGATGCCGGTGCCCCTGCCGACGACCCGCAGGACGGCGGCGCCGCCGTGGTCGATACCGGCTACGTCAGCCATGCCGGGCAGACCGTGCTGCTGGTGGAGCAGACGCTGGCCGGCCAGCCGCTGGCGCGCATCCTCAACACCCATCTGCACAGCGACCACTGCGGCGGCAATGCGGCCCTGCAGGCGCATTGGCCGCAGGCCCGGACCTATGCCGCGCCAGGCCAGGCGGAGTTCGTGCGCGACTGGAACCCCGCTGCGCTGAGCTACACGCCCACCGGCCAGGAATGCCCCCGCTTTGCGCTGACCGGCGTGCTGCAGCCCGGCACCAGCGTGCGGCTGTCGGGCCGCGACTGGCAGATCCATGCCGCGCCCGGGCACGATCCGCACTCCATCATCCTGTTCGAGCCCGCCAGCCGCACCCTGATCTCGGCCGACGCGCTCTGGGAAAACGGCTTCGGCGTGGTGTTTCCCGAGATCGAGGGCATGAGCGCCTTCGACGAGGTGGCCGCCACGCTGGATGTGATCGAAGGCCTGGCACCGCTCACCATCGTCCCCGGTCACGGCGGCGTTTTCACGGGCGTGGCCGCCGCGCTGGACACAGCGCGCAGGCGCCTGGACGGCTTTGTGCGCGCCCCCGAGCGCCACGCGCTCTACGCGGCCAAGGTACTGCTCAAGTACCGGCTGCTGGACTGGCAGCGCATACGTACCACCGACCTGCTGGCCTGGCTGGCCGCCACGCCCTACTTCGGCATGCTGCATGCACGCTATTTCTCTGCCCAATCCGCCCAGGACTGGGCCCGCACGCTGGTGCAGGCCCTGGTGCAGTCGGGAGCCGCACGGTATGAAGAGGCCGGCGAAGGGGAATGGATCCTCAATGCGTGATGCCGCGCCAGGATTTCGATAGACAAAAAAGAAATTAAGACAGTTCCGATAGCCTCTATCAATCCAAATAGTTAGCATTCACTGATCAGCAAAGGTATCCCGCCCGTCCACGCAAACCGCTGGACCGGCCGGCTGCGCTGAACAGAGCTAGCCCCAGGCCTGCCACATGACGCGCTCCGCGTCCAGCCGCCCCCGCCAGCCAGCATCCAATCATGCACAGCGAGGGAGGCGGGCATGGCTCACCACAACACCATCCAACACATACCCCGGCACGGCACGGCCGCAACCCGGCCCCATGCCCTGGGCGTCGCAGCCACGCTGATGGCGCTGGGCCTGCCGGTGCAGGCGCAGACGGCCTCACCAGCCAGCAACGCGGCAAAAACCGTAAAACCATGGGAATAGCGCTCAATACAGCATCAATATCTTGATGCAAATTAATCCTATTTAAAGAAGAATTATTTAGAGAAAAAGCATTAAAAATGATCGAATTGAATCTTGATTTCGGCATTACAGATCATGAATTCATGACAGAAATTTTCGAAAGGAATTTTAGATATTTCCCTCATGCATTAAATGAGAAAGAATATACATGGGAAATGCTGAATTCAGATTTTTACGGCGTAAATCCAATAATAGGAAATATTGTTATCTATAAAAATGGCATACAAGACTACAGATCCTACTCCAATACCACAGAAGATTTATATCAGCAAATCAGATACGATTTTGACGCAGGCAAGCTTCACACCCTACTCAATGAGGGCGCAACCATTGTAGTGAACGGATTCGATAAAACAAGTACTACAGTCAATACACTCTGCCGAAAATTTTCCGCCATGACAAATTTCTCAGCAGTTGCAAATATATATATGACAAAAGGAGGTTTAGGGACATTTTGAAAACACTGGGACACCCACTGTGTTTTCGTATTACAAATAAAAGGAAGAAAGCTGTGGAAAATATACGAACCCACTCTAGATCTCCCCCTCCCATTTCAGACAAGCGCACGCAAAAAGGAATTTTTTAGTAAAGAACCAATATTTGAAAAGACAATCAACGAAGGAGACATAATATATATACCAAGAGGCTGGTGGCATGAAGCAACTCCAATCAAAGACAAACATTTCGTCCATCTTTCAATTGGAATTCACACTCCAAAAATATATAACTACATTAAATGGGTTTTAGATAAGAAAATGTCAAAAAATATAGAGCTTAGAAGATCCATTCCGACATATAAACACCCCGACATGGAAGCAATTGGTACTGCTTTACAAAAAATCCAAAATGCTCTGAACTCTCCTCAAGTATTTTCAGAATTCAATAATGAAACATCAAATATCTCAAACAAAAACCGCGAAGTCAATCTTGAAAATCTATTAAAAATATCAATCATCTCTCTTAGCATAAAAATTTAATGCACTCCTTCAACAACGCAAGAAGATACCCTCTTCACCGCACCAAATGGATATTATTTCACCACAGTTCTTGAACTCAACAGCTCTACAACCTTTTATCTCAGAGATCAATTTGGCAATGAAATATTCTCAGCAAATACCGGGGTAACGATGGCTTGCTGGTTAATGGGTGCAGGAACTGGACTGGCGGTTCAATCCTACACAGGCAATCCAAGATTAGCAAGCGCTGCAGCAGCGCTTACTGCAAAAGGATGCAAAAAACTAACTGAACCAAATCAAGAAGATGGAGATTCTTATAAATATTCGGATGACGAATATCCTGAGGATGAATGCTAAAGAAATTTTATGAATACGGAAAAATTTTCAAAAATACACTATTACTATACCGTGCTAATCTCTTTAATCACAATCGGGTGGATATTTGATTATCAAATAGCAGCCTCATTAACAATATCACTCATCTCCTCTTCTTTTTTAATATGGTCCTATGCAGTTTTCATAAATTTCATGGCTCCATTTCCATCTCAAAAAAAGAAGAGCATTGAAGTACCTCCATACATATTTCCAACAATAGCAATTATTCTCATTTTCTTCGCCGCCTATAAATACTTTACTGCAGGCGACTGGAAAACAATAACCACATTAATCACTTTTGCCTTGATATTTATCCAAAGCTACTGCATGAATTCAACAAATACAGATCGGGAATAAATATGAGAGTCAGCATTAACAGCGCAAATGATTCTGAAAATCAAAAATCGTGGTTTCGCAACAGAAGGAAGTTTATTCAAACATTTGGCTCCAGCATGGGTGCAATCGGTTTTGGATGAACACTTTCCGCTCTGCTGGCCTGGCTGGCCGCCACGCCCTACTTCTGCATGCTGCATGCGGGCCATTTCAGCGCCGAACCCGCCGAGGACTGGGCCCTCGCCCTGGTGGACGCCCTGGTGCAGTCCGGCGCGGCGCGAGGGCGACTGGCTGCTCAACACCTGAGGCGGGGTGGCAAATGCTTGGCGATAGACAAAATCAATATTAAGACAATTCCTGGATGATTTTTTCAATGCAAATGATTATCATTCGTTGATCAGGCCAAAGCGCTCCGTCCGCCCGGGACGGGGAGCCGCCTGTCCAGAGCGAGCACCAGGCCTGCCGACGGACGCCATCGATAGGCGTCTTGCGCCCCCCGCCAGCCAGCATCCGACTGCACAGCGAGGGAGAAGAGCATGGCTCGCCACACCAATCACATCACCGGCCGCAAGCATCGCGCGGCAGCGACACGGCCGCATGCCGTGGGCATTGCGGCCACGCTCATGGCCCTGGGCCTGCCCGTGCTGGCACAAGGCCCCGCCAGGCCCCCGGACGTGGCGCTCAAGGAAGTCCAGGTCCGGGACCGCAAGGAGGGCGGCTACAAGGCCGAGGCCTCCTCCTCCCCCAAGTTCACGCGCCCTTTGCTGGACACGCCCCAGACCCTGTCGGTGATCCGCAGCGAGGTGATGGAGGAGCAGCAGGCCACCACCTTGCAGGAGGCCCTGCGCAACACGCCCGGCGTGACCCTGCTGCTGGGAGAAGGCGGCAACTCCAACACCAAGGACAACATCTTCATGCGCGGCTTCGACACCACGGGCAGCATCTTCATCGACGGCGTGCGCAACCTGGGCAGCGCGGTGCGCGACACCTTCAATGTCGAGGACATCGAGATCGTCAAGGGCGCCTCGGGTTCCGAGTACGGGCGCGGCGCGCCTTCGGGCAGCATCAACATGCGCACCAAGCTGCCCTTCGCGGGCGACCTGTCGCAGATACGCCTGTCCACCGGCACGGCCGACGACCACCGTGCCACGGCAGACCTGAACCGCCAGCTCGGCGACACTGCCGCGCTGCGCCTGAACGCCATGGTCCAGGGCAGCGGAGTGGCGGGCCGCGACTTCGTGCGCAACCAGGGCGTGGGCATGGCGCCCTCTCTGGCCCTGGGGCTGGGCACGCCTACGCGCTTCATGGCCGACATGCAATTGCTGCAATTCGACAACCGCCCCGACGGCGGCGTGCCCACCGTGGGATTGCCGGGTTTCTACAACGGCGCACTGTCCGCGCTGGGCATGCGGGACATCCGTCGTGTGGACCCATCGAACTTCTACGGCAGCCTCAGCGACTTCAGCAAGACCGAGCTGAACCAGGCAACACTGCGCTTCGAACATGACCTGGCGGCCGGCACCACGGTGCGCAACATCACGCGCGTGGGGCGCAGCAAGATCGACCAGTTGCTCACGGGCACCTCGGGCATCGTCAGCGACGGAAGCGGCGCGAACGCCGTGGGCCGCCCCGACCCTGCCACCTGGACCGCCTCGCGCTCACGCCAGTTGCGCTGGCAGTCCAACCAGTTGCTCACCAACCAGACTAGCCTTTCATCGAACTTCAAGACCGGCGGACTGCAGCATGCGCTGAGCGCGGGCCTGGAGCTGATCTACGAGAAGCAGACCTCCAGGGGGCGCACGGGCGCAGGCGCCATGGCACCGGCCGATCTCTACGATCCCAAGGTCAACGATCCGATCACGGGCCAGAACATCCGCTACACAGGTCAGATCAACGAAGGCAACACCAAAACCATGGCCCTGTATGCCTTCGACAGCATCGAGTTCAGCCCGCAGTGGCAGCTCAACGGCGGCCTGCGCTGGGACCGCTACCGCAGCGCCAACGACAACACCACGGCGCCCAACGCCACCACGGGCGCGCAGACCCGCACCCAATTGCGCAGCAGCGGCAGCCTGCTCAGTGCCAAGCTGGGCCTGGTCTTCAAACCCGTGGAGTACGGCAGCATCTATGCCGGCATTTCGACATCGCAGCAGCCGCCGGGCGGCAGCAATTTCGCACTCAGTGCCACAGAGGGCAACATCAACCACTCCAGCATGGACCCCTCCAAGGCCACCAACCTGGAGGTGGGCACCAAGTGGGACATCCTGGACCGACGCCTTCTGCTGACGGGCGCGCTGTTCCAGACCACGGTGCGCAACGACCTGGGCACCGTGGACAACGTCACCGGCGTCGTCACCCAGTACGGCAAGAAGCAGGTCAAGGGGATAGAGCTGGGTGCCGTCGGCCAGATCACGCCGGCCTGGAACATCACGGCCGGCCTGGCACGCATGAATACCGAAGTCCAGCAGGGCACCGCCTCCCAGACAGGGGCCCACCTGAACTGGTCGCCCAGACTCAGCTTCACGAGTTGGACCACCTATCGTTTCGGCAATGGACTGACCCTGGGCGGCGGTGCCCGCTACATGGACACGGTGGCGCGCCTGGTCAGCAACTCGGCCGTGCCCGCCACCACCAATATGCCCAATGCACGTGACTACTGGGTGTATGACGCATTCATGGCCTACGAGGTCAGCAAGAACCTGCGCCTTCAGCTGAACGTCTACAACCTGGCCGACAAGAAATACGTGGCCAGTCTCAACAACAACGGCGGACGGTACATGCCGGGGGTGGCTCGCTCGGCCCGGCTCGTCGCCACGCTGAAGTTCTGATCCGCGCCATGATGCTGCACATCCCCCACGTGCTCACGCGCGAGCAGGTCATCGCCATCCGCGCGGCCATCGATGCGGCCGACTGGGTGGATGGCCGTGCCACGGCGGGCAGCCAGGGCGCGCAGGTCAAGCGCAACCGCCAGCTGCCCGAGAACTCACCCGTGGCGCTGGAGCAGGGACGCATCATCGAGCAGGCATTGGCGGCCAATGCGCTGTACTTCAGTGCCGCCCTGCCCGCGCGCACCATGGCGCCGCTGTTCAACCGCTATGCGGACAGCGAAACCTATGGCCTGCACGTGGACGGCGCGGCGCGGCGCCTGGCCGGAGCACAGCAGTGGATGCGCACCGATGTCTCCAGCACCCTGTTTCTCACCGACCCCGGGGACTACGACGGCGGCGAGCTGGTCGTGGTGGACACCTACGGCACGCACGAGGTCAAGCTGCCGGCCGGCGACCTCATCCTCTACCCCTCCACCAGCCTGCACCGCGTGGAGCCCGTCACCCGGGGCGAGCGGGTGAGTTCCTTTTTCTGGGCGCAGAGCATGGTGCGAGACGACGCGCAGCGCGCCATGCTGTTCGAGATGGACCAGACCATCCAGCGCCTGCGCGAGAAACTGGGTGAGACCGACGAGACGCTGACGCTTGCGGGCCAATACCACAACCTTCTGCGCATGTGGGCGGAAACCTGAGGGACAGGCTCAGGGCTTGTGCTTTTCGGCGCAGCCGATCAGGTGGTTGTAGCTGCTGGACATGCACTGGTACATGGCCTTGGAGCGGCCCGTGGAGGCCTGGCAGTCGGCCACCGTGGCATGGGTGCGCGCCTCTCGGAACTTGCCGGCGGTTGCATCGAACTGCGCCTGGGTGATGTAGCCGCCCTTGACGTTCTTCTGCCCGTTCTCGACCATGGTGTCCACCTGGCTGCGGATGTTGTCCACGGCGGCGGCGCAGTTCAGCGGCACCTCCTTGGAATCGACCTTGCTCAGGCCCTTGGCCACGCCGTCCACCATCTCGCGCACCTGCCTGGGCAGTTTCTTCGTACCGTCGGGATTGCGTTCTTCGCCGAAACGGCCCGAACCCGCGCCCGAGCTGCCATTGGGCGACACCTTGATCTGGTCCGCATCGGCCTGGTCGGTGGGCAACTGCGATCCGTAATGCGTGCGCCCTTGCGCGTCCACCCATTTGTAGACCGGCTGCGCTGCCACCGTGCACGCCCATGCCAAGCCCAGCGCGGTCCAGGCCGCGCGGCTCCATGTTGTTGTCATTCTCGAAACCCCTGCGGTATGCGGGGCCGCAGCATGTGGCCCCGCTTGTCAGTAACCAAGTGTAGCGGCGCCAGGCGCCGCCGCACCCCGCAGGAATGTCAAGCGCGGCTCAGGGCAGGTCCTTGCTGGGGTCGGGCGTGGCGGCGTCGCGCGGGCCGATGGTGCCCAGGCGGCTCTTGAGCGACTGGGGTTGGCCCGTGATCAGCGCCGCGTAGTTGGTGGTGTTGGACAGCACCTTCTTCACGTAGTCGCGCGTCTCGGTGAAGGGCACGTTCTCGGCCCAGATGGCGGCGTCGAGCACCGGGCCGTTGCGCCAATTGCGCGGGCGGCCGGGACCTGCGTTGTAGCCGGCCGCAGCCAGCGCCATGGAACCGTCGAAATCGTCCAGCGCCAGCTTCAGATAGGCGGTGCCGATGGTGATGTTCACATCGCGGTCATTGATCATGGACGGGGAAAAGTCCGTCATGCCGATCTTGCGCGCCGTCCAGCGGGCCGTGGCCGGCATGACCTGCATCAGGCCCGAGGCGCCCACGCCCGAGCGGGCATCCATGATGAAGCGGCTTTCCTGGCGGATCAGGCCATAGACGTAGGCCGGGTCCAGGCCGATGGAGCGCGAGCGCGCCAGCACCGTGTCGTGGAAGGGCATGGGAAAGCGCTGGCTCCAGTCGGCAAAGCTGCGGGTGCGCTCGCTGGTGTTGATGCAGCGGTCCCAGACCTGCTGCTGGCAGGCCAGGTCCGCGGCGGCCAGCAGTTCGCGGTCGTTCATGCCGCCGGCCTGATGCAGGTTGGTGGCGTAGTTCCATTCGCGCACGCCTTCGCTGCGCAGGCCGTTCTGGATGGCGTACAGACCGCGCACCAGGCTGGGGTTGGCGCGGGCGGCGGCCTTCTCGGGTGCCGTGGGCGGCGCCGGCTGGGGGGGCGCCGTCACGCGCTGGCCGATGTCCTCCAGCGCCAATTGCTCGTAGAAGCTGCCGGGGCCGGCCATGTCCTCCAGCAGCTGGCGCGCCTCGGAGCGTTCCTGCTCGCTCGGACGGCCGGACAGCAGGGCGCGCGCCTTCCAGTAGGTCCATGTGTGCTCGGTGCGCTCGGGCCCCATGGCGTCGATGGCACGGCGCACCGTGCGCCAGTCGCCGGCGCGCAGCGCGGCGCGCACCTTCCAGCCCAGCAGTTCATCGCTGAGGTCGCCGTCCTTGCGCACCTTGCCGAAATAAGTGGCCGCTTCGGGCTGCAGCTTGAGCGCGGCCTGCTTGCCGATCACGCCCCAGGCCCAGTTGTTCTCCTCGGCCGTCAGCCGGGCACCCCAGCCGCCTTCGAGCTGGGTGGCCGCCGCCGCCGGGTCGCTAGAGGCCATGCGGATCAACGCCAGCAGCGCCAGCTCCTTGGGCACGGCGCCGCGCACACGCGTCTGCCCGGCCAGGTACTTGGCGGGCGAGGCAAAGACCTGCGCCACCTGGGGCAAGGCCTCGGGAGCGACGATGGCCACGGCATCGCGCGTGGCCTTCTGGCGATTGGCCTCGGCCGCCTGGCGCGCCTTGCGCCAGACTTCGGGTTCGCTGATCTGCTTGGCCGCGTACAGCTCGCCGGCGGCGTAGGTGCAGCCGTCGTCGGCGTCGCGCTGGGCCCACCACAGGTCGCGCACCTGCTGGCCCAGGTTGGCAGCAGGCTGGCCCTTGATGCTGTCGATCAGCAGGGCGTAGCAGCTGACGGAGCGGTCATCGCGCATGCGAAACGCACCATGCACCTGGTCGAACATGCCCCAGTCGCGGCGCTGCCCCAGCAGCAGCAGCCAGTCATTGCGCAGCCGGTCTTCCTGGTAGGTGCCGGGCCAGCGCTTGAAAAACCCCAGGATCTCATCGGCACTGGCTTCATCCAGCCGGGCCTTGAGTTCCCAGTACGCGGCCCAAGGTTCGAGCACATGGCCACGCGCAGAAGGCAGCAGCTGCGTGAGCTTGGCCTTGTCGCCTTTGCGGAAGGCCTGCTGCATTTCCAGCAAGACATCGTCGCCACGGTTTTGCGCCAGCGCAGGCGTGGCTGCGGTGGTCCAGAGGGAAGCCGCCAAAAGCGGTGTCAAAATCTTCAGCCAGTGCATGGAGGAAATTATCTGATGGACAAAGCAGCCCTGCGCCGCAGCTTGATAGACCAGCGCCTCAATCTTCCCGACCGACTGCAGCGCGCCGACGCGCTGCAACAGGTCATGCGCTTTTGGCTGATCCAGCGGCCCGACACCGTGATCGGTGCCTATTGGCCGATCAAGGGAGAGTTCGATCCGCTGCCCGCGCTTCACCGCTGGAAGGAAGATGGCGAGCTACAGGGTACCCCACAAAGGCGTCGAATCGGACTGCCGGTGATTGACAAGCAGCGCAAGACACTCAGCTTTCACGCCTGGTACCCAGGTTGTCCCATGGAAGAGGATGCCTACGGCATCCCCAAGCCCAAGGACACCGAAACCCTTACCCCCACCCTGCTGTTCGTGCCCTGCGTGGGCTACGCGGCCGGCGGCTACCGCCTGGGCTATGGCGGGGGTTTCTACGACCGCACCCTGGCCGAACTGCAGCCCAAGCCCTTCACCGTGGGCCTGGGCTACGGCTGCGGCTATGTGGACGAGTTCGAGCCCGAGCCGCATGACCTGCCGCTGGATGCCATCCTGAATGACCATGGGGTCGTCTGGCCGGTGTAGAACAGGCACCCCCTGAGGCGCTGCGCGCCTTCCCCCTCTCTGCCCGCTTCGCGGGGGAGGGGGACGACACCCTCACTGCGGGGCGGCCCTTGCTCGGTGTCCCTCGCTTTTGGCCGCGCCGGTTTTTAGCGCTGTGCTTCTTTAGTTTGCTGTCTCGCGCTGCGCCTGCCACTGATGCCAGCCGCGGGCTCGCAGGTCGCAGGCGGGGCAGGTGCCGCAGCCGTAGCCCCAGTCGTGCAGCGTCTCGCGCGTGCCCTGGTAGCAGGTGTGGGTGTCGCGCCGGATGAGGTCCACCAGGGTGTCGCCACCCAGGTCGTGGGCCATTTGCCAGGTTTGGGCCTTGTCTATCCACATCAGCGGCGTTTCGATGCGCAGGCGCCGCTCCAGGCCCAGGTTCAGGGCGAGCTGCATGGCCTTCATGGTGTCGTCGCGGCAGTCGGGGTAGCCGGAGTAGTCGGTCTCGCAGACGCCGGTGACGATCACCGACAGGCCGCGCCGGTAGGCCAGCGCGCCGGCCAGGGTCAGGAACAGCAGGTTGCGGCCGGGCACGAAGGTGTTGGGCAGGCCGTCGGCCTGCATGGCGAAGGCCACGTCCTCGGTCAGGGAAGAACCGCCGATCTGTTGCAGCACGTCCAGCGAGAGGACATGGTCATCGCCCAGGCGCGGAGCCCATTGGGGAAAGTCCCTGGCCAGCCGCTCGCGCACCTGCTGGCGCACCTGCATTTCCACGCTGTGGCGCTGGCCGTAGTCAAAACCCAGGGTCTCGACCCGCTCGTACAGCGACAGCGCCTGCGCCAGGCAGGTGGTCGAATCCTGGCCGCCGGAAAAAAGGACCAGCGCAGCCTTGTGGCGCGCCGCTGGCGCCTGGGGAGAAGAGCTATCGTTTTGCATGGCACGCATTAGAGCGCGCCCAGGCAGCGCCCGGCTCCTACATGGGTTTTCCTGCCATGCTTGCTAAGCTGGAGGGCCTATCGCGGAGGTTGCGGCCATGCTCACGCTCTATATCGGCAACAAGAATTATTCATCCTGGTCCATGCGCCCCTGGGTGCTGATGCGCCAGGCCGGCATTGCTTTCGAAGAGGTCATGCTGCGCTTTGACAGCTTCGAAGAGCAGTCCGCCTTCAAGCAGCGCGCCCGCGCGCTCTCGCCCTCGGGCCGCGTGCCCGTGCTCATGGATGAAGGCATGGCCATCTGGGACAGCCTGGCCATCTGCGAGTACCTGGCCGAGAAATTTCCTGAAAAGCACCTGTGGCCCACGCTGGCGCTGAACCGCGCCCGCGCGCGCAGCCTCTGCGCCGAGATGCACAGCGGCTTCGGCGCCCTGCGCTCGCTGTGCCCGATGAACATCGAGGCCCAGCTGCCCGAGGTCGGCGCGCGGCTATGGGCAGAGAACACCGCACTGCGCGACGATGTGCAGCACCTGTCCGAGCTGTGGCAACCGCTGCTGTCCACGGCCAGCGGCCCCATGCTGTACGACCAGTTCAGCATCGTCGATGCCTTCTTCGCCCCCGTGTGCATGCGCCTGGCGACCTATGAGCTGCCCGTGGCACCGGCCATCGACGCCTATGTGCGCCGCGTGCGCGCCCTGCCGGGCGTGCAGGACTGGGTGCAGGGCGCACTGGCGGAGCATGATTTCCGGCCGTTCGAGGAGCCGTACCGCACGGCTGCGGCGAGCTGAGTGCCGCCTGTCTGCCGCCTGTCAGAACGGCTCGGCCAGCAGATGCACCAGGCTGTGCACGCCGTCGAAGCAGTTGCCCAGGCCGTACCATTGCGGGATGAGCGAATTTCAGGTGTACATGGTGGGCGGCGCGGTGCGCGACCGCCTTCTTGGGCGGGCCGTGCATGACCGCGACTGGGTCGTGGTAGGCGCCACGCCCGAGCAGATGGCCGAGCGCGGCTTCATGCCCGTGGGACGGGACTTCCCCGTCTTCCTGCATCCCGAAACCCATGAGGAGTACGCCCTGGCGCGCACCGAGCGCAAGAGCGGGCCGGGCTATCGCGGCTTCGTCGTCCAGGCGGCGCCCGACGTCACGCTGGAGCAGGACCTGGCCCGGCGCGACCTGACCATCAACGCCATGGCCGCCCCGCCGGACTGGGATGGCAACGGCGCCATCGACGACCCCTACGGCGGCCAGGCCGACCTGCAGGCCCGGGTGCTGCGCCATGTGACCGACGCCTTTCGCGAAGACCCGGTGCGCATCCTGCGCGTGGCGCGCTTTGCGGCACGGTTCCACGAATTCACTGTGGCACCGGAAACCATGGCCCTGATGCAAGAGATGGTGGCCGCCGGCGAGGTGGATGCCCTGGTGCCCGAACGCGTCTGGCAGGAGATCAGCCGGGGCCTGATGGAGCGCCAGCCCTCGCGCATGTTCGAGCTGCTGCGCGAATGCGGTGCGCTGGCCGTGCTGCTGCCCGAGCTGGAGCGCCTGTGGGGCGTGCCCCAGCGTGCCGAATACCACCCCGAGGTCGATACCGGCGTGCACGCCATGATGGTGCTGGACATGGCCGCGCAGCTGGACACCCCGCTGCCCGTGCGCTACGCCTGCCTGGTGCACGACCTGGGCAAGGGCACGACACCGGCCGATGTGCTGCCGCGCCACATAGGCCATGAGCACCGCAGCGCCCGCCTGGCCGAAAAGGTGGGCGAGCGGCTGCGCGTGCCCACCGACTGCCGCGAACTGGGCGACGTGGTGGCGCGCGAGCACGGCAACATCCACCGCAGCGGCGAGCTCAACGGCGCCGCCATCGTGCGCCTGCTGGAGCGCTGCGACGCCATCCGCAAGCCCGCGCGTTTCGAACAAGCCCTGGCGGCCTGTGAATGCGACGCGCGGGGGCGCCTGGGTTTCGAGGACCGGCCCTACCCCCAGCGCGCCCGCCTGCGCGATGCGCTGTCTGCCGCGCTGTCCATCTCCACCTCGGACATCGCGGCCCAGGCCGCCGCGCGCGGCAAACAGGGCAAGGCCATAGGCGAGGCCGTGCAGGCAGCGCGCGCCCAGGCCGTGGCCGATTGGCTGGCGCAGGCGGCCTGACGCAAAGACCGCCACACACGGGGATCAGGCTCGCGCCACGGGCAGGACCAGTCGCAGGCACACGGGCTGCTCGCCTCCTGCCGTCAACAAGGCCACGTTGCCGCCCAGCCGCTCGGCGATGCGCCGCACCAGGTAAAGCCCCAGCCCGGCGCCGGGCCGGTGTTGGGCGTTGCGGCCACGGTAATACCTTTCGAACAACTGGTCCTGGTCTGCCTTGGCAATGGGCTCGGAGGGATTCGAGACCTGGATCTCCAGACCCTCGCCATGCCTGGTCACGTCCAGGCGCACCGATTCGCCCTCGGGCGTGTGGCGGTCTGCATTGGCCAGCAGATTGCGCAGCGCGATGCGCAGCAGGCCGGCATCGGTGATCAGTTGCTGCGTGCCCCCGCCCAGTTGGCAGACGATGCGGCCGGGCGCAAAGTCCAGGCACAAGCCATCCACCAGCGCATGCAGGTCGCAGGGCTGCAGGCGTGGCTCGGCATGGGGCTGGGGTTCGGCCATGCGGTCGTCGGCCAGGCAGTCGTCCACCAGCGCCAGCAGGCGCTGGGCGGCTTCGCGGATGTTGCGGCTGCGTGCCAGCGTCTTGTCGGGCGGTGCCGCCAGATTGCGCGCCAGTTGCTGCGCACTGGTCAGGATGATGGCCAGCGGTGTGCGCAGTTCGTGCGAGACCATGGCGACAAAGTCGCGCTGCTCCTGGCGGACCCTGCGTTCCAGCACCAGCGCCTCGCTGAGTTCACTCTCGCGCAACTGGCGCTGCACAAGCTCGGCCTCCAGCAGCACCTGCTCCCGCTCTCGGACGCGGCGCCGGTGCTCGTATCCGCCGATGATCCAGCCGCTGAGCAGCAGCATGTGCGCCATGGTGCCCAGCGCGGACGCATGCGTGGACACCAGCGCGGTCAGCGCGTTCATGGGCAGCCAGCCCAGGTTGCGCAGGAAAGAGATCAGCACACCGGCATAGAAGATGCCGAACGCCAGCATGAAAAACCGTGCCGGAGCATGGCCGCGCCGCCACAGCCAAAGGGCGAGCGCGAGAAAGCCCAGGGCCAGCGGCAGGGTCATGGCCTGCACCGGGACCATGCCCGCCGAGTAGTGCCCCGACACCACCAACAGCATGCAGCACAGGCTGAACAGCCACAGCAGCGGCGCCATCTGGCGCACCAGCCGCGGATACAGCGACGCCAGATCCAGCTGCCTGCAGGCCAGTTGCATGGAGATCGCCAAAGCGGCGGCAATGCCGCATCCCAGCAGGCGGTCGCTCCAGAACCCCGGCAGGCCCGTCAACTGCTGCACCAGCCCCAGCGATACCACCTCATTGAGCACGCAGACGCTGAGATAGGCCAGGAACAGGCCGCTCAAGGGAGCCCGCGTGCCCAGCCAGAACACCAGCTGCACGCCGATCAACAGCAGGTACAGCCCGAAATACAGGCCGAACGACAGGGCCTCGCGCCGCGTGTGGTTGTCGAACGCCAGTCGCTGCCACAGATCGATGCGGGTGACGAGCGCGTTGCGCGCGCGCAGGCGCACCAGCAACTCGTACGCCCCTGCGGCAGGGGGCTCGAACTGGAATGCCGGACTGCGGTAGTCCACCGGCCAGGCGTGGCGCGGCACTTCCTCGCCGCTGCGCCCCAGCAGCTGCCAGGGGCCACCGGATCTGCGCACGTGGACCTCCACCTCGTCCAGCAGGGCATTGCCCAGCAGCAGCATCCAGCTGCCGGGCTGCTCCACCTGCAGCGGCATGCGCAGCCAGACCGCCGCCTGCGTGAAACTGGCGTTCAGGTGCCCGGGCAGCGGCTGCCATCCGGGGGCGGCGTCGGCCTGCCCGGCGTCGAGCAGGCCAGCGGCGTCATCGAGCCGCTGCCACCGACCGGCTGTCTCCAGCATGGGCACATCGGGGTTCAGCAGGAGCGCCTGGGCCTGGGTCAGCAGCGGACACAGCAGCCAGGCCAGCAGCAGGAGGGTTGCACGGTAATATCGCATCGGAGGTCCACCACAGGGCCGCCAGCGTACACCAGCCTCCCGGCCCCGCCGCTCAGCCCCCTTCCCCCATGCTTGATGTGATCCTGCTCGAAGACGAGCCCGTGCTGCGCCATGAACTGGGTGAATTCCTGGAGGGCCTGGGCTACGCGCCGCAATGCGTCGCCAGCCTGCAGGAGTTCGACCGCCACTTCGACGCCCGTCGCCACCGCCTGGCCATCATCGACATCGGCCTGCCCGATGGCAGCGGCCTGGCCCTGATCCAGCGCCTGCGCCAGCAGGGCCAGCAACTGGGCATCATCGTGTTCAGCGCGCACAACACCAGCTCCAACCGTATCGACGGCCTGGAAAACGGAGCCGACCACTACCTGGGCAAAGGCTGTGATCTTGACGAACTGGAGGCCACGCTGGCCGCGCTGGTGCGCCGCCTGGGCCTGCAGCAGCGCCAGGCGCGCTGGCTGTTGCAGCTGGGTCCGAGCCGCCTGCTGCCCCCATCGGCCCCGCCGATCGCGCTCTCCCAGCAGGATCTGCTGGTGCTGCACTGCCTCATGGGCCAGGCAGGCACCGAGGTGAGCCGCCGAAGGATCGTGCAGGCCCTGGGCGGCGACTACCTGGTCTACGACCAGCGCCGCCTGGACACGCAGATGCGCCGGCTGCGCCGCAAGGTGGAGGAGGCCTGCGGCCAGCAGCTACCCGTCAAGACGCTGCGCAACAGCGGCTATTGCTTCTACCAGCCGGGCGAAGTGCAGGCCTGAGGGCAGGCCTGAAGGCGCGCGGCCTTGCGGGCCCGCAGACAAATCAGACGACCGAACGCACCCACCGCACGATCTCGCCGGCTGGCAGGGCGCCGGAGACACGGGCGATCTCGCGTCCTTCCTTGAACACCACCATGGTCGGGATGCTGCGGATGTTGTAGGGCGCGGCAGCCTGGGGATGGGCTTCGGTATCGAGCTTGGCCAGTTGCACGCCGGGCGCCAGCGCCTGCGCCGCCTGCTCGAAGGCCGGCGCCATCATGCGGCAGGGGCCGCACCAGGGCGCCCAGAAATCGACCACCACCGGCACCTGGCTGCGCCCCACATGCCTGGCAAAGCCTTGTGCATCCAGCGCCACGGGCTGGCCGGTGACCAGCGGCTGGTGGCAGCTGCCGCAGTCAGGCGCGCTGCCGAGCTGGTCGGCCGCAATGCGGTTGGTGGTGTGGCAATGGGGGCAGACGAAATGCAGCTTGTCGGACATGGGCGGCCTCTTGTTCGGAAGTCATGGGGCAATGCCTGCATATACGGGCGACGCGCCCGTGCTTCAAGCCATGCTCAGACCAGCTTGGCGATCAGGGCGGCAATTACGCTGAGCAACACGGTGCTGGCAATGGGCAGGAAGATCACGCGGCCGAACAGGCGAAAGCGGAAATCGCCCGGCAGGCGGCCCAGACCTATGCGCTCCAGCCAGGCGTGCAGCCCATTGAACAGCAGCAGGGCCAGGAAGATGACGAGGAGCCAGCGGATCATGGCGCCGAGTGTACGGCGGCGGCGCGTCATGGGCAGGACATATGAACGTCCTACATTGGGAAAGTCCCGTGGCGGGAGGCTTCGGGACCATTCGCGACAAGCCCCCTTCTTCCATGGCTCCATGCCGCAACAAGACGACCCCACCATGCAATACACATCCAGGCGCCTTCTTCTCGCCATCCTGCCTGCCGCCCTGCTGGCTGGCTGCGCCAGCGCTCCGGCCCCCACCACGGCAGCCGCAGCGTCGGGCGCCATCGACAACAGCGCCCTGCAGCGCGGCGATTTCCGCGCCCACCAGGCCACCTATGGCCTGGTCTACCGCCTGCCGGCCGATGCCACGGCCATCATGGACAGCCAGGTCACGCCCGTGGTGCACGAGCAGTTGCTGCGCCTGAAGCTGGTGGCCGAGGCCAACACCTTCAACCTGCCCCATGTCACCGTGGTGCATATCCACAGCGCCGACCCGTCCACACCGCGCAAGATGCTGGCCGCCCTGCCGGCATTGCCGCCCGTGCTGCAGGACGTGCACCTGAAGAATTTCTACACCACCGAGGCCGCCAAGGGCGCCGGCAAGCCGTGGTGGCTGGACCTGGGCATCGTCAAGTCCGGCCCGGCCTACGAGGCCATGATGGACTTCAACACCCGCGCCACCGCCGCCATGGCGCCGCTGCGCGACGGCCCGCTGCCGCGCGTGACGGGGCCCGTCTATGCCCGCATGAACGATTCGGCCAAGGCCATGGTGCAAAGCGTGGGCGTCAGCGGCATCAACCAGGTGCAGGCCGGCAAGCAGGTGCGCAGCCACAATCCGCACAACACCCTGGTCTACAGCGAAGCCGCCTTCACGCCCGAGATCGAGCGCGCCATGGGCGAGACGGCCGCGCGCCTGAACCGCATCCTGCCCGGCGGCTTCACGACCACGTTCGAGAACCTGTCCATCGTGGAGCTGGGTTTCTCGGGCAACGTCACGCGCGAGATCTACCGCATCAACCTCAAGGACCAGACGGCCTACGAGGTGAGCAACGGCCGCAGCGTCCAGCGCTGAGGCCGGGGAGGGGCTCTGGCCGACGGCTACAGCCGGTGCGTGCGGTCGCCGCGCACAAAGCCCATGGCGTCCCAGGGCTCCACGCCCTTGGCCAGGCCGATGACCTTGAACAGCTCGCCCATCTCGTGCTCCATCATCAGCTTGGTGGCCATGGCGCGCGGCCCCTGGGCCAGCGCGTCAAGCTTGGGCCCCAGGCCGCAGTTGATGAGGAAGTGGGCCTGCGAGGTATAGCCCAGTACCTCGAAACCCGCCTCCTGCGCGGCCACGGCCGTGCCCGTGAAGTTCACGTGGGCGGTGATGTCCTTGAGGCCGACCTCGGCCAGCGGGTCGTCGTCCACCTTGTGCAGGCGGTGGCAGACCAGGGTGCCCATGTGGCGCTGCGGGTGGAAGTACTCGGACTCGCCGAAGCCGTAGTCGATGAAGAAGGCAGCGCCGCGCGCCATGCGCTCGCCCAGCGTGCGGATGAAGGCCTCGCCCTGCAGATGGATCTCGGTCAGGTAGTCGTGCTCGCCCTCGATCTCCATGGGCGGGCGCAGCGGCGTGGGCCGGTCTTCCCAGCCCAGGCTGCCGTCCGGCTGCAGCACCACGCCGCGCTCGTGCCAGACACCTGCCTTGCGCACCAGCAGCTGCACGGGCATGGCGTCCAGCACCTCGTTGCCGATGACCACGCCTTCGAGCCGATCGGGCAGGGCATCGGCCCAGTGCACCAGTCCTTCGTACTTCACCAGCCTGAGCTGCTGGCGCGCGCGCAGCGTGCCCGACAGATCGACGATGGTGTAGCGGTCCGGCCGCACGCCCAGCGCGGCCAGCTCGTCCAGCACCTGCAGCGCCAGCGCGCCCGTGCCGGCACCGAATTCCCAGACTTCGCGGGTATGCGTGCGCTGCAGCGCCTCGGCCACCTGGGCGGCCAGCAGTTGGCCGAAGACCGGGGACATCTCGGGCGCGGTCACGAAATCGCTGCCCGACGATGGCATCAGCCCGAACTTGGCGGTGTCGTTGGCGTAGTAGCCCAGGCCCGGCTCGTACAGCGCCAGGGCCATGAAACGGTCGAAAGCCAGCCAGCCTCCAGAGGACGCAATCTCTTGCGCAACACGGGATTGCAGGGCGGCCGTTAAAATTGAGGGTTCTGTCGTCACGATCCGTACATTGTCCTCGAATGTCCACACCTGCCCGAACACGCACCGTTTTGGTGACCGGCGCGGCCCGCCGCCTGGGGCGCGACATCGCGCTCGCGCTTGCCAGCGCCGGCTGGCAAGTGGCCGTGCACTACCGCGACTCGCACGACGAGGCGCTGGAGACGGCCTCCGCCTGCGCTGAACTGGCCGGCGACAGCGCCGCCCTGGATGCCGATTTCTTCAACGAGGACTCGGTGCGCTCCCTGGTGCCGCGCGCCGTGGCGCACTTCGGCCACCTGGATGCGGTGGTCAACAACGCCTCGCTGTTCGAGCATGACGATGCCGGCAGCTTCAGCTACGTGGCCCTGGAAGCCCACCTGCGCAGCAACACCGGCGCGCCCATCCTGCTGGCCCAGGCGCTGCATGCCCATATCGAGGACCGCGTGGCGGCCGGCGAGGAGCATGCCAGCGGCGCCGTGATCAACATGCTGGACCAGAAGCTCTGGAACCAGAACCCCGATTTCCTCAGCTACACGCTGTCCAAGGCGGCTCTCGAGGCCGCCGGCACCATGCTGGCGCTGGCGCTGGCCCCGCGCGTGCGCGTCGTCGGCGTGGCCCCCGGCCTGACGCTGACCAGCCACATGCTGAGCCAGGAACGCTTCGAGTCGCTGCACCGCCTCAGCCCGCTGGGCCGCTCGTCCAGCGCGGCCGACGTGGCCGCCACCGTGTGCTTTGCGCTGGACAACCAGTCCATCACCGGCACCACCTTGCTGGTCGATGGCGGCCAGCACCTGCAGCGCTTCGAGCGCGACTTTTCCATGATGTAGGCGCCTGCGCGCGCCACCCCAAACACTCCACGGCTTTTCCCCATGCACTCCGCCACCGGACAACAGATCCTGACGCTCACGGGTTTGCGCTTCGACGCCAACCTGGGCATCCTCGCCCACGAAAAACAGATGCCCCAGCCCATCCAGGTCGATGCCGAGCTGAGCCTGGGCTCCCAACCGCTGGCGCCGCGCGACGACGACATCCTGCATGTGCTGGACTACCGCAAGGTGCGCCAGATCATCATCGACGAGTGCACGGCCGAGCATGTGAACCTGCTGGAGAGCCTGATCGGCAAGCTGGCCCAGCGCCTGATGCAGCTGCCCGGCGTGCTGGGCGTGCGCGTGAAGATCGCCAAGCTGGAAATCTTTGAAGACTGCGAAGTGGCCATTCGCATAGAAACCGGACAATGGTGAACCCCATGAATGCAGTGACCGACAACCCCTGGCTGGCCGAAGAGGCCGCCGCCGAAGCCCCCGCCGACACCGCAGGCAGCAACCGCATCAAGATCGAGCGCGAGCAGGTCAAGCTGGAAAAGCGCCTGTGCCGCGAGGTGGGCCGCGCCATCACCGACTTCAACATGATCGAGGAAGGCGACAAGATCATGGTCTGCATGTCGGGCGGCAAGGACAGCTACACGATGCTGGACGTGCTGCGCAAGCTGCAAAAGCGCGCGCCCGTCAAGTTCGAGCTGGTGGCCGTGAACCTCGACCAGAAGCAGCCCGGCTTTCCCGACCATGTGCTGCCCGAGTACTTCAAGAGCATCGGCGTGGACTACCACATCGAAACGCAGGACACCTACAGCGTGGTCAAGCGCGTGGTGCCCGAGGGCAAGACCACCTGCGGCCTGTGCTCGCGCCTGCGCCGCGCCATCCTGTACAAGGTGGCCGACGAGCTGGGCTGCACCAAGGTGGCCCTGGGCCACCACCGCGACGACATCGTGCAGACGCTGATGCTCAACATGTTCTACGGCGGCCGCATGAAGGGCATGCCCCCGAAGCTGGTCTCGGACGACGGCAAGCATGTGGTGATCCGCCCGCTGTGCTACGTGCCCGAGAAGGACACCGTCCGCTGGGCCCAGTACCAGAACTTCCCCATCATCCCCTGCAATCTCTGCGGCAGCCAGGACGGCCTGCAGCGCGTGGCCGTGGGCGAGCTGCTGCGCGAGTGGGACAAGAAATTCCCGGGCCGCGTGGAAAGCATGTTCCGCGCCATGGGCCACATCGTGACCACGCACATGATGGACCCCGAGCTGCACGACTTCAAGAACGCCAAGGCCACCGGCATTGCCGACCCCAACGGCGACATGGCCTTCGACCATGAAGAGATGCCTGTCTCCGCATCGCTGCCCGGCCTGCAGGTGGTACAACTGTCGTCCTGACGGCTGAACCTATAACAATCGCCCCACTCCAACCAAGGCCCGTGCAAACGGGCCTTTTTTCGACCAAGGAGTACACCATGAAGCTGCGCTGCATCCATGTCCTGGCCATCGTGGCCACGGCCTTGCTCACGGGCTGCGCCAGCGTGCGCGAAGTCCAGAGCACCGTCCAGAGCTATTCCACGCTGGGCGCCCTGCCCGCGCCGCCCACCTATCGGCTGGAAGTGCTGCCCTCGCAACGCGAGGCGCAGACGCACTTCGCGGCCATCGAATCCCAGGCCCAGCAGGCCTTGGGCCGCGTGGGCCTGCAGCGCGACGACTCCCGGGCCAGCCTGATCGTGCAGATCGGCGCCGACGCCCGCTACGCGCGCGACTACGCCGCCTGGCCCTACTACGACCGCTGGGGCGGCCCGCGCTGGGGCTGGGGCCTGGGCTACGGGCGCGGCTGGGGCATGGGCTTTGGCGGCAGCTTCATGTTCGACGGCCCGCCGCTGGAGTACTACCGCGCCGTCAGCATCGTGATGCGCAACGCCACCACGCAGCAGATCGTCTACGAGACCTCGGCCCAGCGCCAGGATGTGTGGACCGACGACCCGGCCATCTTCGGCATCCTGTTCGACGCCGCGCTCACCGGCTTCCCCAACCCGCCCAAGGGCTCGCGCGTGGTGCGCACCACCATCGGACCGGTGCAGCAGGGTGGCGCGCCGGCGCAGCCGCCGGCTCCGTCGGCACCCGCTGCAGTCCAGGCCGCACCGGCAACGCCAGCACCCGCCCGGTAAGCCATCGCGCGTCCCAAAAGCAAAGGCCTGCATCCGCAGGCCTTTTTTGCATGGTGATGGCGCTTGAAGCAGTGCCTCAGTGCACATGCTCCATATCCGGCACGGCCGCCATCAGCGCGCGCGTGTACGCATGCTGCGGCGCATCGAGCACGGCGCCGGCCTCGCCGGCCTCGACCAGGCGGCCGCGCTGCATGACGCCGATGTCGTCGCACATGTGGCGGATCACGGCCAGGTTGTGGCTGATCAGCAGATAGGTCAGGCCGAACTCCTCCTGCAGGTCGCGCATGAGGTTGAGCACCTGGGCCTGGACCGAGACGTCCAGCGCCGAGGTGGGCTCGTCGCAGATGATGAATTCGGGCCGGCTGGCCAGGGCGCGCGCGATGGCGATGCGCTGGCGCTGCCCGCCCGAGAACTGGTGCGGGTACTTGCGCGCATCGTCGGGCTTCATGCGCACGCGGCGCAGCGCCTCCTGCACGCGCTCGGCCGTCTCGTCCTTGCCGGCCGTCAGGGCCAGCACCTGCAGGGGCTCGGCAATCAGCTCCTGCACGGTCCAGCGCGGGTTCAGGCTGGCATACGGGTCCTGGAAGATCATCTGGAAGCGCCGGCGCATGGCCACGGTCTGCGCGGCCGGGCTCCACTTGTCCACGCCATCGAACAGCACGGTGCCGCTGGTGGGCGGCGTCAGCCCCGCCACCATGCGCGCCACCGTGGATTTTCCCGAACCGGACTCACCGACCAGGCCGAAGGTGGAGCCCCTGCGAATGGAGAAGCCGACGCCGTCCACGGCCTTGAGGATCTTTTTTTCCTCGCGCGCCAGCAGCCGGGCCAGCCAGCCGCTGGACAGGTTGAACTCCTTGCACAGATCCCTGACTTCCAGCAGGGCAGCCGCGGGCTCCTGCGCACCGGCCCTGGGCTGCCAGGGCACGGCGGGCGCGGCCGGGCCGCCGCCCACCTCGGGCACGGGCAGGCGCTGCACGCGGTGGTGCACGCTGGGAATGGCGCCCATCAGCACCTGGGTGTAGGGCTGCTGCGGCGCGTCCAGCACCTGGCGCACGGGGCCGGTTTCCAGCACGCGGCCCTGGTACATGACCATGACGCGGTCGGCCGTCTCGGCGATGACGCCCATGTCGTGGGTGATCAGCATGGCGGCCGCGCCGCGCTCCTTGCACACGCGGCGCAGCAGGGCAATGATCTGCGCCTGCACGGACACGTCCAGCGCCGTGGTGGGCTCGTCGGCAATGATGAGCTCGGGCTCGGCGCACAGCGCCAGGGCGATGGCCACGCGCTGGCGCATGCCGCCCGAGAACTGGTGCGGATACTGGGCCATGCGCTCGCGCGCCTGCGGGATCTCCACCTCTTCGAGCAGGGCCAGCGCGCGCGCCTCTGCCTCCTTCTCGGAGACAGGCAGATGGGTGCGGATGGTCTCCACCAGGTGCCGGCCCACGGTGTAGACCGGGTTCAGGCTGGTCAGCGGGTCCTGGAAGATGGAGCCTATGCGCCGGCCGCGTATGCGCCGCAGGTCCTCGCCGCGCAGCGTGTCGATGCGCTCGCCGCGCAGCTGCACCGTGCCGGCCGAGATGCGGCCCGGCGGCTCGATCAGGCCGATCACGGCGGCGCCAGTCATGGACTTGCCCGCGCCCGACTCTCCCACCACGCCCAGGATCTCGCCGGGCGCGATGTCGAAGCTCACATCGTCCAGCACCTGCACGGGGCCCTTGTAGGTGTCGAAGGTGACGGACAGGCCGCGAACGCTCAGCACCGGGGGCTGTGCAGGGGGCTGCCCGGATTCTTGTGTCGTGCTCATTGCAGCTTGGGGTTCAGTGCGTCGCGCAGCCAGTCGCCGACGAGGTTGACGGACAGCGCCAGCGCCAGCAGCACCAGCGAGGGGAACAGCAATATCCACCACTCGCCCGAGAACAGGAAGCCCTGGCCGATGCGGATCAGCGTGCCCAGCGAAGGCTGGGTGGGCGGCAGGCCCACGCCCAGGTAGGACAGCGTGGACTCGGCCACGATGGCATGCGCGAAGCTGATGGTGGCGATGACCAGGATGGGCGCCAGCAGGTTGGGCAGGATGTGGCGCACCAGGATGGCCACGCGGCTGCGGCCTATGAGCTGGGCGGCCAGCACGTAGTCCTTGTGCTTTTCCACCATCACCGCGCCACGCACGGTGCGCGCGTACTGCACCCAGTCGGACAGGCCGATGGCCACGATGATCACGAAGACCGCCATGTCGTCGCGGTAGCCCTCGGGCAGCAGGCCGCGGGCGATGCCGAAGACCAGCAGCGCCACCAGGATCACGGGAAAGGTCAGCTGCACATCGGCGATGCGCATCATCAGCGTGTCGAACCAGCCGCCCGCATAGCCGCAGACCAGGCCCAGGGGCACGCCGATCAGCAGGGACAGCCCCACGGCCGACACGCCCACCAGCACCGACATGCGCAGCCCGTAGAGGATGGCGCTCCACACATCGCGGCCCTGGTCGTCCGAGCCCAGCGCGTACAGCGTGCCGCTGGTGCCCGCCTGGCCCGGCGGCGTGAAGGCATCCATCAGGTCCAGATTGGCCGGATCGAAGGGGTTCTGCCAGGCCAGCCAGGGCGACAGCAGCGTGGCCGCCACGATCAGCGCCAGCACCAGCGCCGCCGCCTGCACCAGGCGCGAGCGCGCAAAGGCGCGCTTGACCGGCGAGTCGCTGGCGCGCCAGCCCGTGGGAGGGATTGCTTGTTTGGCGGAATCGGTCATCGGTTTCTCAAGCGGGGGTCCACGATCACGTACAGGAAATCGACGAGCAGGTTGATGCCCACGTACAGCAGCGCGATGAACATCAGGTAGGCGGCGATCAGCGGCACGTCCACGCCCTGGATGGAGGAGATGAACAGCAGGCCCACGCCGGGCCACTGGAACACGGTCTCGGTGACGATGGCAAAGGCGATCAGCGAGCCGATCTGCAGGCCCGCGATGGTGATCACGGGAATCAGGGTATTGCGCAGCGCATGGCCGAAGTACAGGTCGCGCTCGCGCAGCCCGCGCGCGCGGCCGAAGCGCATGTAGTCGGCGCGCAGCACCTCCAGCATCTCGGCGCGCACCAGGCGCATGATCAGCGTCATGTTGTAGAAGCCCAGCGTGATGGCCGGCAGGATCAGCGCCGACCAGCCCGAAGCCGTCAGCAGCCCGGTCTCCCAGCCGCCCAGCTTCACCGTCTCGCCGCGCCCGAAGGACGGCAGCCAGCGCAGCTCCACGGCAAACAGGTAGATCAGGGCGATGCCGATCAGGAAGGTGGGCAGGGACACGCCCACCAGCGACACCGTCATGATCGAGCGGCTCAGCCAGCCCTCTCGCCGTATGGCCGTGTACACGCCCAGCGCCACGCCGATGACCAGGGCGAACAGCGCCGCCGTCATCGCCAGCTCCAGCGTGGCGGGCAGGCGCTCGGCAATGATCTCGGTCACGGGGCGCTTGAGCCGGTAGGAGATGCCCAGGTCGCCCTGCAGCACCTTGCCCACGTAGCCCAGGTACTGCAGGGGCACGGGCTTGTTGAAGCCCAGGCTTTCCGTCAGCGCCTCGCGCTCGGCAACCGTCGCGTCCTCGCCCAGCAGGCTGATCGTGGGATCGCCGATATGGCGGAACACCATGAACGAGACAAAGGAAACGGCCAGCAGGACCAGGGCGGACTGGCCCAGCCGGCGCAGCAGATGGACCAGCATCGGTGCTTACTTCTTCTCGAACTTGACGAACTTGAAGTGCAGCGCGTTGTCCGGGTGCACGGGCACATTGATCCGGGGCACGGACGCGAAGTGGATCACCTGGTCATGCAGCGCGATGTAGAAGCGCTCCTTTTGCACCGTCTCCCAGATGCTCTTGATGGTGGCATCACGCCTGGCCTTGTCGCTCTCCGAGGACAGGGACAGGATCTTGGCATCCACATCGGCATTGCTGTAGTGCGTCGCGTTCTGCGCGCCACGGCTGTCCTTGCCGCGCGTGTGCACCAGGAAGTCGAAGATGTAGGCCGAGTCATAGGTGGGCACGCCCCAGCCGTACAGGTAGAAGTCGCTGTCCGCCTTGGTGAGCGAGACGCTGTGCATGGCGATCGGCCGGGCCGAGACTTCGGTCTTGATGCCGATGCGGCCCAGGAAGCCGGCCACCGCCGTGGCAATGGCCTCGTCGTTCACATAGCGGTCATTGGGCGTGTTCAGCGTGATGGTGAAGCCGTTGGGGTAGCCCGCCTCGGCCAGCAGCTGCTTGGCCTTGGCGGCATCCGCCTTGGGATAGGCCGCAAAGGCCTTGTCGTAGCCATTGACGAACGACGGCGCGATCACGCCCGTGGGAATCGACAGGCCGCGCATCACCGAGCGCTTGATCGCATCGCGGTCGATGGCCAGCTCGATGGCCTGGCGCACCTTGGGATCGGCCAGCGGATTCTTGCCCTTGACGTTGCTGCTCTTGAGCTCGGCCGCGCCCACGTTCAGGCCCAGGAAGATGGAGCGGTTCTCGGGGCCTTCATTGATGCGCAGGCGCTTGTCCTGCTTGAGGCGCGCCACGTCCTGCGCGGGAATGTCCTGGGCGAAGTCCACCTCGCCCGACAGCAGGGCCGCCACGCGCGTGGCCGGCGACTTGATGGGCAGGTAGACCAGCTCGGTCACCTGCAGCGGGAACTGGCCCTTGCCCCAGTAGTCGGGATTGAGCTTCATCACCGTCCGCGAATCGACCTCGCGGCTGGCCAGCACATAGGCGCCCGTGCCGTTGGCCGCGCGCGTGGCGCCGTTCTCGGTCTTGCTGGCCGTGTCCTGCGTGGTCTCGGCGCCGTTGGCCTTGGACCACTTCTCGCTCATGATGAAGAGATTGGTCAGGTTGTCCGGGAAGATCAGGTTCGGCCCCTTGGTCTTCACATGCACCGTGAGATCGTCCACGGCCCTGGCCTCCTCCATCGAGGACAGCAGGGACTTGACCTGGGCGTTCTCGCCCTTGGCGCGGTTCAGCGAGAAGACCACGTCGCGCGCCGTGAACGGCGTGCCGTCATGGAACTTGACGTTGGGGCGCAGCTTGAACTCCCAGACCGACGGGTCGGAGGTCATCTTCCACGAAGTGGCCAGCGTGGGCACCAGCTTGCCGTCGGCCGAGCGGATGACCAGGGTTTCGTAGATCTGGTGCAGCAGCACGAAATTGGTACCCACGTTGAAGGCATGCGGGTCCAGCGAAGTCGGATCGGAGCCGCGCGCCCAGCGCACGGTTTCCGCCTGGGCCAGCGTGGCCGAGGTCAACAGGCCTGCGGCCAGCAAAGAACTGCCCAGAATCTTCATGATCATTTGTCTGCTCCCCTGTGGATGATTGGAAAGGCGGCGGTCATGCGACGCAGCAGCCGGACACCGCAAGAAGCGGGCCATATGGGTGTGCCCCACTGTAAATAACTTTTACAGCTTGTTTGATTGATTTTTATACTTAAAAGCCATTTCCAAATAACAAAGTGCGCCATGGGCGCCGCCGCCCCTGGCGTGCGGCCATCATGGAGAGGCTGCCGGCTTTGGCAGCTAGTGAAAACGCGAAAGGCCGCCCCGGCCCATCCACGGCAGACCGCGCCCAGGCCGGCTGGCAAAGGTTTGCAATCGGGCACAGGCCTGCGCCGCACGGCGTGCTAATTTCAGGCCCTGTATCGAGCCTGCGGGTTTCCCCGCGTAAAGGAAGCATCATGAAGACATCCATTGCCAGCGCACTGCTGTGCGCACTGCTGGGCCTGGGCGCCCTGCCTGCCCAGGCGTCGGGCCTGGGCGATTCGCTGCGCCAGGCCTCCGGGCTGGGCGGTGACAAGGCGGCCAGCAGCGAAGGCGCCGGCTCCGGCCTCGGCGGCATGCTGGGCGCGGGGGCAGGCGGTGCGGGTGCGCTGTCCGCCCTGGGCCTGAGCCCCTCGGCCACGGCCGGCAATGCGGCAGGCGTCATCTCCTACTGCATGAAGAACAACTACCTCAATGCCGACAAGGCGGCCCAGGTCAAGGACCAGTTGCTGGGCAAGCTGGGCATGCAAAAGCAGGAAGAGCCCAAGGACACGGGATTCCAGAACGGCCTGGGCGGCCTGGTCACCGGCTCCAACGGCAAGAGCTTCAGCATCGACAAGCTCAAGGGCGACCTCAAGGAAAAGGCCTGCGACTTCGTGCTGGACAACGCTAAATCGCTGATCTGACCCCCTGAGCGGCTGCGCGGCTGCGCCGCTTCCCCCTTCTCGCTTCGCGGAGGGGGACGACGCCTTCGGCTGGGCGCCCCCGCCGCGAGGCAGCTCTTGCTCGGCGTCCCTGAGTCGGGCCGCGCCAGTGTCAACGATGGCGCGCGATGCAGGCTTGCCTGGCTTGCGGGACAATGCCTGCTCCTTTTTGCAGCACCCCACGCCAGCCCCTCATGCAAGCCACGCGCATCATTGCCATCCGCCACGGAGAAACCGCCTGGAATGTGGACGCCCGCATCCAGGGCCATCTGGACATTCCTCTGAACGACATGGGACTTTGGCAGGCCGCCCAGGCCGGCAAGGCCCTGGCGGGCGAGCCGGTGGCCGCCATCTACAGCAGCGACCTGCTGCGTGCCTATGTCACGGCCGAGGCCGTGGCCGCAAGCACGGGGGCGGCGCTGACGGCCGACAAGGGCCTGCGCGAGCGCTGCTTCGGCAGCTTCGAGGGCCAGACCTTCAACGATATCGAGGCGTCCCACCCGGAAGACGCGCTGCGCTGGCGCAAGCGCGATCCCGGGTTCGTGCCTGCAGGCGGCGGCGAGTCGCTGCTGATGCTGCGCGACCGCATCTCGGCCACGGTGGACCGGCTGGCCAGTGGCCATCCCGGCGAGCAGATCGTGATCGTGGCGCATGGCGGCGTGATGGATGTGCTCTACCGCCTGGCCACGCACCAGGAAGTCCAGGCGCCGCGCACCTGGGCGCTGGGCAATGCGGCCATCAACCGCCTGCTGTGGACGCCCCAGGGCCTGGGCCTGGTCGGCTGGGGCGATGTGCAGCACCTGGAAGGCGGTGCGCGCGACGAGGTCTTCAGCTGAACGCCCGCGCTGCAGCGCAGCCCCTCATTCCACCTGGATATTGGCGGACTTGACGATCTGCGTGTAGCTCGCCTTTTCCTTTTTCAGGAACTGGGCGAACGTGGCCGGCGTGCCCGAGCCGGGCGTGGCGCCACTGTCCTGCAGGCGCTTGCGCACCTCGGGCATTTTCAGCACCTCGGCCAGTTCGGCGGCCAGGCGGCCGATCACGGGTTCGGGCGTGCGGGCGGGTGCGAACAGGCCGGTCCAGGCCTCCAGGTCGAAGCCCTTCAGATCGGGCGCCTCCGCAAAGCTCATGACCTCGGGAATCACGTCGATGCGCTGCGCCGAGGTCACGCCCACGCCTTCCAGTTTTTTCTGCTGCACCAGCGGCGTGGCGCCGGTGGTCATCAGAATGCCCAGATCGACCTGGCCGCCCATGACCTCGCTGGTGACCTGGGCCACGCCGCGGTAGGGCACATGCACCAGGCGGATGCGGGCGCGCTCCTGCAGCCGCTCCATGGCCAGGTGCAGCACCGTGCCCACGCCCGGCGTGGCGTAGGTCAACGCGCCGGGCCTGGCGCGGGCCATGCTGATCAGTTCGTTGAGGTTGTGCACCGGCAGGCCAGGGCGGGCCACGATCACCATGGGCGACACCGTGATCAGGCCCACGGGAGCCAGATCACGCTCGGCGTCATAGCGCACGGAGGAGTTGACCAGTTGCGCAATGCTCACCGGCCCGTCAAAGCCCAGCAGCAGCGTGTAGCCATCGGCGTGTGAGCGAGCCACCTTGCTCACGCCCAGCACGCCGCCCGAGGCCGGCACGTTGTCCACCACCACCGACTGGTGCAACCGCGCACCCAGCTTCTCGGCGATCAGCCGCGCCGTGGCGTCCAGGTCGCTGCCCGCGCCAAAGGGCACGATCAGGGTGATGGGCCCGGCTGCCGGCCAGGGCTTGCCCGCGCCCGGCGCGGCATGGGCGGCGTGTGCAGCAGCAAGGGCCGCAGCCAGTGAGGCGGCAGCCGATAGCAGGGAGCGGCGGGACAAGGGCATGGGGCTTGGGCATGCGAGGCGCATGCCGGCGAAGGCGGTGCGGGCTGGCAATAGCCTGCAAGGCAGGCACGGCCAGCGCGTGGAAAGCGGGCGATTCTGCCATAGGGCGCAATTTTCCTGCCATGCATATGCCATGAAGCCCTATTTATTGCAATCCGTTTCAACCCTTGTGATTCCGTGTCCTAGGGTTCACGCCTAAGGCGCCGCGCAACGGCCCTGTCCAGAATTGGCGGGCCATGATGCCCTCACCCAGCCAAATCATCGTCTTCGCCACGCCGGCCTTTTTGCTGCTGATCGCGCTGGAATGGGGCGTGAGCCTGTGGCGCGGGCGCAATGCCTACCGGCTGGCCGATGCCGTCAGCTCCATCAGCCTGGGCATGCTCAGCCAGACCAGCGCCGTCTTCACCACGCTGCTGCGCGTGGGGCTGTACACGCTGGCCTTCGAGCACCTGGCGCTATGGCGCAACGATGGTTTCTGGACCAGCATTCCCGGCTGGCTGCTGGCCCTGCTGTTCTACGACTTTTGCTACTACTGGCTGCATCGCATGGGCCACGAGGTGGCCGTGCTCTGGGCAGCCCACGCAGTGCACCACCAGAGCCAGGACTACAACCTGTCGACGGCGCTGCGCCAGACCAGCTCGGGCGCGCTGCTGGGCTGGCTGTTCTACCTGCCCATGGCGCTGGCCGGCGTGCCGCCGCTGGTGTTTGCCATCGTGGGCCTGATCGATCTGCTCTACCAGTTCTGGGTGCACACCGAGCAGGTGCGGCGCCTGGGCTGGTTCGACCGCTGGTTCTGCGCGCCCAGCAACCACCGCGTGCACCACGCCGTCAACGACGCCTACCTGGACAGGAACTACGGCGGTATCCTCATCGTCTGGGACCGCATGTTCGGCACCTTCAAGCCCGAGGACGACAAGGAGCCCTGCGTCTACGGCACGCGCGGCCTGCTGCAAAGCTGGGACCCGCTGTGGGCCAACGCCGTGGTGTACCGGCAACTCATGCACGACAGCTGGCATGCGCGGCGCTGGGGCGACAAGCTGCGCGTCTGGCTCAAGCCGCCCGGATGGCGCCCTGCCGACGTGGCACAGCGCTTTCCCAGGCCGGCCTTCGACCTGGATGCGCACCGCGTGCTCTACGCCCCCGGGATGGAGCGCGGCCTGCGCTGGTTTGCAGGCCTGCAGTTCGTGGCGCTGATCGCCGGGGTGTCGCTGTTTCTCTGGCATGCCGACCAGTCCTCGACGGCCCGCAATGCACTGTGGTTTGCCGTGCTGCTGGCCTGCCAATGGGCGCTGGGCGCGGCCATGCAGGGGCGCATCAGCCTGTGGCTGGCACTGGCCATCGAGGCCGGCGCCCTGGCCACCGCCACCTGTGCACTGGACATGCTGTCCTGGCACTGGCTGTTCAAGCCGCTGGCCATGGTCTTTGCGCTGATCGCCGTCATGCAGCTGTGGCGCGGCAGCGCGGCCTTCTCGGCACTGGCGAAACCCGCGCGCGGCGCCTGCTGGCTGGCTGCGGCATTGGCGGCATCCCTGGCGGGCGACGTGTTCCTGATGCTGCCCGATCTGTTCATCCCTGGCCTTGCCAGCTTTCTGCTGGCCCACCTGGCCTATATCGTGCTGCTGCGCCAGGATGCACCCTGGTTTGCACACCGGCCCTCGCTGGCCGCCACGCTGGCCCTGGGCGCGGGCATGTATGCCGTGCTCTGGCAGGGCGGGCTGCCCGCCGCGCTGCGCCTGCCCGTGGCCGCCTATGTGCTGGTCATTGCGCTGATGGCGGCGCAGGCCCTGGGCCGCGCGCGGCATCTGGGCGGCAAGGCGGCCTGGCAGGTGGCCATGGGTGCCTGCTTCTTCATGGCCAGCGACTCGCTGCTGGCCATCAACCGATTCGTGCAGCCCTTCGATGGTGCGCAAGCCGGCGTGCTGTCCACCTACTACGCGGCGCAACTGCTGATCGTGCAGGGCTGGCTGGCCCGTGGCGCATCGACATCAGGGTTGACCCGAGGCAGCTCGCAAGGCACAATCGAGGGATCGCATTTTCAGGAGTCCGTCCGTGGACAGTGCCAGTTCAACCAGTGACAAACAGCGCGCCGCAATGGCTTCGCTGCTGGCTGACTGACCGACTCCTGTGATGGGAGCGGCCATGTCGGTCAGCTTCCATCCATTGCTGCGTTTCCCCTTGGATCTTCGCGCCGCCCGGCGCTGCAGTGGCGCTTGGCCTGCATCAGGCGTGCCGCTCCTGCACCGAAGATTCCAATGGCTGTTGGTCACTGACCGCGTGCCCGTGTGGCTGCCATCGAGCAGCGCCCGGCCCACGCTGCTTGACGGCCCTGCCCGCGGCGGTCTTCCTGGTTCGCCAAGGAGAAAGCCATGTCCACACCGTTCGTCCGCCCCGCAATGCAACGCCTGCAGCCAGCCACTGCCGCGCCCTGCCCCGGCGCCACCGGCACGCGCGTGGCAGCCTCCCAGGCAGCAATGCAGGCCAAGGCACAGGCACAGATGCAAGCCCAGGCCCCTTCGGCCATGGAGCACGCCATGCACCTGGACCTGCAGACCCACTGGCCCACGCACCGCATCCGCAGCTTTCTGAGCCTGCAGCCGCGCTGAACGCGCCGCCCGCCTTGTCCGTCCCCTCGTCAGAAAGGAGCGCCTCCATGGACCCCGATCCGAGTCGATCTTGCCCTGACCCCTCCGATACGGTCCGGCCGCACATGACTGCGGCCCTTCCGCCCCATCCCAAGGCCCCGGCCGGGAGACCCACGCACGTCCATTGATGGACAGATGCCGGGCTTCTTCCGCCGCAACGAAAGAAGCCCGCCATGCAACACGCCATCACCGCGCTGCGCACCACGTCCGCAGCCACGCCGGCCGCCACACGCGCCAGCCACACCTCCCGCGCCGGCACCCTGCAGCTGGCCCTGCAAGCTGCCATTGCGGCACGCCATACCGGACAACTGCACGCCCTGCTGCAGCAACACGGCCCCGATCTCTTCGCCCACGCCCTCGTGGCGCTCACGCAGCGCCAGCAGGCCGACGTTCTGTCCCTGCTGGCGGCGCAGGAGCGCGCCGAGGTCTACCGCCACCTGCCTGCCCATGCGCGGCGCCAATGGCTGCAGTCGGCCACCGTGACCCGCCCGCCGCTGCGCCGCCGCCTGCTGTGCGCCTGCCAGCGCAACTGGCACTGGCTGCGCGCCACCCTTCGTTCGAGCCAGGCCTGAGCCGCCAGGGAGGTCAACATGAAAAGCCTCAAGCACCTGTTCCAGGCGTTTCTGCGCAGCCGCCACGCCCTGGGGCTGTTCCGGCGCAATGCCCTGCCCTCGGGCACGGCCGTGCACCACTCGCGCTCGGTATCGCCGACCCTCACGCGCGAGCTGCTGCGCGCCTCGCGCGATGACATCGCCGCCGTGCTGGCGCGCACCGGCTCCAGCGAAGACGGCCTGACCCGCGAGCAGGCCCGCGCCGCGCTCACGCGCTTCGGCCCCAACGAGGTCGAGCACGAAAAGCCGCTGCCCGGCTGGCTGCACCTGTGGTACTGCTACCGCAACCCCTTCAACCTGCTGCTGACGCTGCTGGCCGTGGTCTCCTACGCCACCGAGGACATGAAGGCCACGGTCGTCATCGCCTCCATGGTGCTGCTGTCCACGCTGCTGCGCTTTGTGCAGGAAGGCCGCTCCAACCGCGCCGCCGCACGGCTCAAGGCCATGGTCAGCAGCACGGCCACGGTGCTGCGCCGCAATGGCGGCCCCACGGCTCCCGCAGATGCCGACTCCGCAGACGCCCCGCACAGCGGCTTCGGCCAGCAGGCGCGCCGCTACGAGGTGGCGCTGCGCGAGGTCGTGCCCGGCGATTTCGTGGTGCTGTCGGCCGGGGACATGATTCCTGCCGACTGCCGCGTGCTCAGCGCCAAGGACCTGTTCGTGAGCCAGTCCGCCATGACCGGCGAATCCCTGCCCGTGGAAAAGCGCGCCGACGCCAGTGCATCGAATGGCACCGGCGTGCTGGATGCCAGCAACCTGCTGTTCATGGGCACCAACGTGGTCTCGGGCACGGCGCTGGCCGTGGTGCTGGCCACGGGCAACCGCAGCTACTTCGGCACCATTGCCACGCGGGTGACCTCCAACGACCGCGCGCCCACGGCCTTCGAGACCGGGGTCAACAGCGTCAGCTGGCTGCTGATCCGCTTTGCGGCGGTGATGGTGCCCGTGGTGCTGTTCATCAACGGCTACACCAAGGGCGACTGGGCCGAGGCCTTCCTGTTCGCGCTGTCCGTGGCCGTGGGCCTGACGCCCGAGATGCTGCCCATGATCGTGACCTCCACCCTGGCCAAGGGCGCCGTGGTGCTGTCGCGCCGCAAGGTCGTGGTCAAGCGGCTGGACGCCATCCAGAACTTCGGCGCCATGGACGTGCTGTGCACCGACAAGACCGGCACGCTGACCCAGGACCGCATCGTGCTGGAGCGCCACACCGACGCCTTCGGCCAGCCCTGCGACGAGACGCTGCGCTTCGCCTACCTCAACAGCCACTACCAGACCGGCCTGAAGAACCTGCTGGACCATGCCGTGCTGGAACACGTGGAGCTGCACACCCAGATGCGCCTGGCCGAGGACTACCGCAAGGTCGATGAGATCCCCTTCGACTTCGAGCGCCGCCGCATGTCCGTGGTGGTGGCCGAGCGCAACCACCACCACGAGCTGATCTGCAAGGGCGCGGTCGAAGAGATACTGGGCGCCTGCACCCGGCTGCGCGAAGGCGACGGCACGCGCCCGCTGGACGAGGAGCAGCTGGCCCGCGTGCGCCGCGTGACGCGCGAACTCAACCGCGAGGGCCTGCGCGTGGTCGCCGTGGCCATGAAGGAAGTGCCGCCGCACAAGAGCGACTACGGCGTGGCCGACGAGTCGGAGCTGACCCTGATCGGCTACATCGCCTTCCTGGACCCACCGAAGGAAACCACGGCCGAGGCGCTGGCCGCCCTGGCCGCGCACGGCGTGGCCGTCAAGCTGCTGACCGGCGACAACGAACTGGTGGCCGCCAAGGTCTGCCGCGATGTGGGGCTGCCCGCAGACCACATCATCCTGGGCACGCAGATCGAGCACATGAACGACGAGATGCTGCGCCAGACGGTGGAACGGCACCAGCTGTTCGCCCGGCTCACGCCGCTGCACAAGGAGCGCATCGTGCATGCACTGCGCGCCAACGGCCACATCACCGGCTTCATGGGCGACGGAATCAACGACGCCCCGGCCCTGCGCGCGGCCGACATCGGCATCAGCGTGGACAGCGCCGTGGACATCGCCAAGGAAGCGGCCGACATCATCCTGCTGGAAAAAAGCCTGATGGTGCTGGAGCAGGGCGTGATCGAGGGCCGGCGCACCTTCAGCAACATGCTGAAGTACATCCGCATGACGGCCAGCTCCAACTTCGGCAACGTGTTCTCGGTGATGGTGGCCTCGGCCTTCATCCCCTTCCTGCCCATGCTGCCGCTGCACCTGCTGGTGCAGAACCTGCTGTACGACCTCTCGCAGATCGCCATCCCCTTCGACAACGTGGACGACGAACTGGTGCGCCAGCCGCTGCGCTGGAACCCGGCCGACCTGGGCCGCTTCATGGTGTTCTTCGGGCCCATCAGCTCGCTGTTCGACATCCTGACCTTCGCGCTGATGTGGTTCGTCTTCGCCGCCAACACGCCCGAGCAGCAGACGCTGTTCCAGTCGGGCTGGTTCGTCATCGGGCTGCTCACGCAGACGCTGATCGTGCACATGATCCGCACGCCCAGGATCCCCTTCCTGCAAAGCCGCCCGTCCTGGCCGCTGCTGCTGGCCACGGCGGCCGTGATGGCGGCCGGCATCTTCCTGCCGATGGGGCCGCTGGCCGGCTACTTCAAGCTGCAGGCGCTGCCTGCGGCCTACTTCCCGTGGATGATTGCCATATTGCTGGGCTACGCTTGCCTGGCCACGCTGCTCAAGCGCGTCTACATCCGCCGCTACGGCTGGCAGTGACGCACCCTTCAACGCTCCTTCAACCCAATCACCAGGAAAGCCCGGAACCCCATGCAGGCCCTGCAGAACCTCAACCCCGGCGCCATGCTGGACACCTTCGTCAGCCTGACCACGGCCTTCGTGTTCGGCGCCCTCATCGGCCTGGAGCGCCAGGTGCGCCAGCGCACGGCGGGGCTGCGCACCAACACCCTGGTCGCCGTGGGCGCGGCCGTCTTCGTGGACCTGGCCGTGCGCCTGGGCGGGGCCGAGGGCGCCACGCGCGTGGTGGCCTACGTGGTCTCGGGCGTGGGCTTCCTGGGTGCGGGCGCCATCATGAAGGAAGGGGCCAACATCACCGGGCTGAACACGGCGGCCACGCTGTGGGGCTCGGCCGCCGTGGGCGCCTGCGCGGGCGCCAGCCTGGTGGCCGAGGCGGGCCTGGCCACGCTGTTCGTGCTGGCCAGCAACACCTTGCTGCGCCCCGTGGTCAACCGCATCAACCGCCGCCCGGTGGATGACGAATCCACGGAATCGACCTACTACGTCTACGCCATCTGCCACCGCGGCGCCCAGGGCGATGTGCGCGAGCAGATGCTGGAGCTGCTGGAGAACGCCAGCTATCCCGTGCGCGGCGTGGAAACCCATGCCTTCGGCCCGCAGGACACCGAGATCGAGGCCATGCTCTACGCCACCTCGGTGGACTCCGACGAGCTGGACCGCGCGATCGCCGCCATCGAGGCCCTGCCCGGCGTGCTGCAGGCCTTCTGGAACGCCGGCACGGAGGAATGAGCCGGCACAGCCCGGCGACGCTCAGGAAGCGTCGTCGCCCGGCACCGGCAACCCGAGATGGCGGTACGCCGCCTGGGTCGCCATGCGCCCGCGCGGCGTGCGCTGCAAAAAGCCCTGCTGGATCAGGTAGGGCTCGATCACGTCCTCGATGGTGCCCGCTTCCTCGCCGATGCTGGCGGCGATGTTGTCCAGGCCCACGGGGCCGCCGTCGAAGCGGTGCACCACGGCCTCCAGCAGCTTGCGGTCCATGATGTCGAAGCCCTGGGGATCGACGTCGAGCATGGCCAGCGCACGGTCGGCCAGCTCGCGCGTGATGCTGCCGTCGCCGCGCACATCGGCGTAATCGCGCACACGGCGCAGCAGGCGGTTGGCAATGCGCGGCGTGCCGCGCGAGCGGCGCGCGATCTCGAAGGCGCCCTCGTCATCGATGGGCGCGTTCAGCAGGCCGGCACTGCGCCGCACGATGCGCGCCAGCTCCTCGGCCGTATAGAACTCCAGCCGCGCCACGATGCCGAAGCGGTCGCGCAGCGGGTTGGTCAGCATGCCCGCGCGCGTGGTCGCGCCCACCAGCGTGAACGGCTGCAGGTCCAGCTTGATGGAGCGCGCCGCCGGCCCCTCGCCGATCATGATGTCGATCTGGTAGTCCTCCAGCGCCGGGTAGAGGATTTCCTCGACCACGGGCGACAGGCGGTGGATCTCGTCGATGAACAGCACATCGTTGGCTTCGAGGTTGGTCAGCAGCGCCGCCAGGTCCTTGGGCTTTTCCAGCACGGGGCCGCTGGTCTGGCGCAGGTTCACGCCCAGCTCGGCCGCGATGATGTGCGACAGCGTGGTCTTGCCCAGGCCCGGCGGGCCGAACAGCAGCACATGGTCCAGCGCCTCGTTGCGCTTTCGGGCCGCGCCGATGAAGATCTCCAGCTGCTCGCGCGCCTTGGCCTGGCCCACGTACTCCTGCAGCAGCTTGGGGCGCAGGGCGCGCTCCATGGCCTCTTCCCCGCGCGAGACCGGCGCGGCCGAGATCATGCGCGGCTTGTCAGGTGCCTTGTCGGGCGGGAAGCCGCCCTGCCCGAAATCGTCGGTATGGATGCTCATGTGCCGCTCACTTGGCCAGCGCCTTCAGCGCCAGCTTGATGCCCTCGGTCACGCCCACGTCGGGCGGCAGCTTCTTGAGCGCGGCGGCCGCATCCTTGTCGGAATAGCCCAGCGCCATCAGCGCCTGCACGATGTCGTTCTGGTCGTTGTTCACGAACAGCGACTGCGCGCCCGTATCGGCGCCGATCTTGCCCTTGAGCTCCAGCAGCAGGCGCTCGGCCGTCTTCTTGCCGATGCCCGGCACCTTGACCAGGCGGCCCACCTCCTGCAGCGTCACGGCCTGGGCCAGGTCCTCCACGCTCATGCCGCTGAGCACCGACAGCGCCATGCGCGGGCCGATGCCGGTGATCTTGATCAGCTCGCGGAACGCCTGGCGCTCGCTGTGCATGCCAAAGCCGTACAGAAGCTGCGCATCCTCGCGCACCACGAAGTGCGTCAGCAGGCTCACCTTGGCCCCACTGGCGGGCAGGTTGTAGAAGGTGCTCATGGGCACCTGCACCTCGTAGCCCACGCCGCCGCAGTCCACCAGCACCTCGGGCGGGTTTTTTTCCAGCAGCGTTCCTGTCAATTTGCCTATCATTGGTGTCCTTTGCCGCCCAGGAGGCGGCTTTTCATGCCCGTCCGCAACCGAACGCCGGCCCATTCACAGGGTATGGCACCACGCCCTCGCGCTGGCCGCCGCCCGGAATCTCTGGAATTATCCGCGTGATCCTGCGCCACACCTTCACACCCCACGACAACAACCGGTTGAGCCACGTCTGCGGCCCGGCCGACGCGCACCTGCGCACCATCGAGATCGCAATGGGCGTCAAGATCGCCCACCGCCACGAACAATTCAAGATCGACGGCCCCAAGGCCAAGGCCAACGACGCCCTGGAACTGCTGCAGGCCCTCTACGAGATGGCCGACGACCCCATCCTGGACGACTCCCTGCAACTGATGCTGGCCGGTGACACCGAACTCATCGAGCAGCCCCAGGACGCCATCCAGCTGTCCACGCGCCGCCCCGACCTGCGCGCGCGCACGGCCAACCAGTCGGCCTACCTGGAGAACATCGCCCGCCACGACATCACCTTCGGCATCGGCCCGGCCGGCACCGGCAAGACCTACCTGGCCGTGGCCTGCGCCGTGGACGCGCTGGAGCGCAGCGCCGTGCAGCGCATCGTGCTCACGCGCCCGGCAGTGGAGGCAGGCGAGCGCCTGGGCTTCCTGCCCGGCGACCTCACGCAGAAGGTCGATCCCTACCTGCGCCCGCTGTACGACGCGCTCTACGACCTCATGGGCTACGAGAAGGTGCAAAAGGCCTTCGAGCGCAATGTGCTGGAGATCGCGCCGCTGGCCTTCATGCGCGGGCGCACGCTGAACAACGCCTTCGTCATCCTGGACGAGGCGCAGAACACCACGCCCGAGCAGATGAAGATGTTCCTCACGCGCATCGGCTTCGGCGCCCGCGCCGTGGTCACGGGCGACGTCAGCCAGATCGACCTGCCCAAGGGCGCCCTGAGCGGCCTGATCGATGCCGAGCGCGTCTTGAAGCGCGTCAAGGGCATCGCCATCAACCACTTCACCAGCGCCGACGTGGTGCGCCACCCGCTGGTGGCCCGCATCGTGGACGCCTACGACGCACGCGGCCAGGCCCCTGCGCGGCGCAGCTCCACCCGCCTTGCCGCCATCTGATCCGTCCGCCGCACAAGACCCAGACGCCCGTCCACGGGCGCCCCACTGCCCACCTCCCATGTCCCTGAACCAACTGCAACTGTCCCTGCAATTCGCGCGCTTTGCCGAGGCGCCGGCCCACCGCGCCGTGCTGTCCCGCAGCAAGGTCACGCGCTGGATACGCCACGCGCTGGCCGTCGATGCCGAGATCACCGTGCGCATCGTCGATGCCGAGGAAGGCCAGCAACTCAACCGCGAGTACCGGCAAAAGGACTACGCCACCAACGTCCTGACCTTCGACTACCAGCAGGAGCCCACGGCCATGGCCGACCTGGTGCTGTGCGCCCCCGTGGTCGAGCGCGAGGCGCGCGAGCAGAACAAGACGCTGGAGGAGCACTACGCCCACCTGCTGGTGCATGGCACGCTGCACGCCCAGGGCTGGGACCACGAAACCAGCGAACAGGACGCCGAGGAAATGGAAGCCTACGAGACCGACATCATGGTCGAGCTGGGCTTTGCCGACCCCTACGCCAGGTAGGCGGCCCGTGCCACAATCGTGCCGGTCGCCGGCCGCATTTCCCGGAAGGCACTTTTGCGCAAAACAGCCCTGACTTTCTGACGCACCGGGGCGACATCCGGTGCCCTCTCCTGCCCCTAAGATCGGCCCTGCCCCAAGCCATCAGAACAAGGGCCCGCAGCCCATCCATGCGGCGCCCCAGGAGGAGACAACACCCATGTGGGACATCGCCCTGCTCATGAGCGCCGCCTTCGTGGCCGGCGCGCTCAATGCCGTCGCCGGAGGCGGCAGCTTCCTCACCCTGCCCGCCCTGGTCTTCACCGGCGTGCCGCCCGTGGCCGCCAACGCCACCGGCACCGTCGCCCTGCTGCCCGGCTACATGGCCGGTGCCTGGGGCTTCCGGCAGGACATGGAGCCGCCGCCCGGCCTGGGCATGCGCGGCGTGATCGTGCTGTCGCTCATCGGCGGCTCTCTGGGCGCGGCCCTGCTGCTGGTCACGCCCGACCACCTGTTCCGCAAGGTCGTCCCCTGGCTGCTGCTGGCCGCCACCGCCATGTTCGCCTTCGCGCCCCAGCTCAGGCGCATGGCGTCGCGCGGCAGCGCCGAGCATGCCGCCCATGCATCTCCCCTGAAGGCCGGCGCCGGCATGCTGGCCGTGGCCATCTACGGCGGCTACTTCAACGGCGGCCTGGGCATCCTGCTGCTGGCCCTGTTCGGCCTGCTGGGCCAGACCAGGCTGCATGCCATGAACGGCATGAAGAACCTGGTCTCCGCCCTGCTCACGGCCATTGCCGTCGCCATCTATGCGGCCGGCGGCGTCGTGCAATGGGAGCAGGCACTGGTCATGATGATCGCCGCCACCGCAGGCGGCTACGGCGGCGCCCGCCTGGCGCGCCGCATCCCGCCCGAATGGCTGCGCGCGGGCATCGTGCTGACGGGGCTGGTGATGGCGGGGGTGTTTTTCTGGAGGCAGTGAGGCCAGAAAGCTACATCTTCGGCACGGCACTCCGCGCTGTCTTTGATACGCGCTTGCCAGTGGATTTCTCCGGCGTCGCCGCGTCCGTGCCTGGCTGAGAGCCGCTGTGTGGCGGGGCCAGGGCTTGCCAGCGCAGAAACGGGGCTGGTTGCCCTGATCGAAACACGCTGCGCCGAACCGGATTGGCCCTGAGCTGCCTGTGCGGTAGCGAACCAGGGCATCCACTGCAGGCCCGGTGGTCTGGCGCTCGTTGCCGCAAGGCCGCTACGTCAGCCGAGCGCGCCAGCCCACCACGACTGTCCAGCGGTGCGCCGCGAGCATCGGTTACTCCGGGCATTCCATCACGGCAAGTGCTTGGCCCTCTGCAATGACATCTCCTTCGGTGACCAAAACCTCCAGCACAGTGCCGCTGCTGGGGGCTCCGACGGAGAACTCCATTTTCATGGACTCCAAAACAAGAACTTCATCGAACGCGTTGACGTGAGAGCCGACCGGCGCAACGATTTTTGCAACGGTGCCGCCGACTTCGGCGAAGAGGGTGTTTTGAAACATGGTGTCTCCTGGCAAATCAGTGGGACGTACTGGAGGGTGCAGAGAGCGTCACGCCAGCGGCAATCAGAGCCTCCCGCAAGCCCTTGACGAAAGAAACTGCCCCAGGCTGGTCGCCGTGTATGCAGAGCGTGTCTGCCTCGATGGGAATTTCGCGCCCCGAGAGTGAACGCACGAAGCCGTCCTGCAGCATGTTCTTCACCTGCGCCACCGATTCATCAAGGCTGGCAATCATTGCCCGCGGGAGCTTTCGCGGCGTGATGGTTCCGTCGTCCTGGTACGTGCGGTCGCCAAACACCTCGCACAACACGCGCAGGCCCACGTCGCGGGCCACGGTGACCGACAGTGTCCCAGCGGGTGCATAGAAGACCAGCGAACTGTCCACGTCCTTCACGGCCCGAGAGATGGCCTCAGCCAACTGCTCGTTCTTGGCAGCCATGTTGTAGAGCGCGCCGTGTGCCTTGACGTGCCGGACGCTTGTGCCAGCAGCTTTCGCGATGGCTTTCAAGGCACCCAGCTGATAGGCCACGGCGTCGTAGACCTCCGCGGGAGACACGACCATCTCGCGCCGGCCAAAGCCTTGCAGGTCGGCAAGGCTTGGGTGGGCCCCCACGGAGACCCCCGAAGCGACCGCCAGACGCACGGTCTTCGCCATGGTGCTGGGGTCGCCAGCGTGGAAGCCACAGGCGACGTTCGCCGAGGTGACGTATTGGAGCAATTGCTCGTCATCGCCGACCTGGTAGACACCGAAGCCTTCGCCCAGGTCGCAATTCAAATCCAGACTTTTCATCGTGCTCTTTCAGGGGAAGCTGGCCTCCAGGGCCTTGAAGAGATTTGCACGCTCGATGAGCAACTGCTGAGCAGTGTCCATGTCGACCAGGACGAACCTCACGTGGTCACCAGGAGCGCACTGGGCGAGGCGGAACAGGTCGGCCGCGATGACATTCGCAATGCGGGGATAGCCGCCCGTCGTCTGCCGTTCAGCCATCAGGACGATGGGTTGACCATCGGGAGGCACTTGAACGGTACCGAAGGTCACGGGCTCGGACAGGATGCTGGACTGCGTGTTCCGTGCGAGCACGGCACCCTCGAAGCGATAGCCCATGCGGTCGGACTGAGCGCTTATTCGCCACGCCTGGCCCAGCCATTGCTCGCGCGCTGCGGGAGTGAACTCATCCCACTCCGGACCTGCGACCACCCGAATTGGCCCCTGGCTGACCATTGCCGCCAGCAAAGCAGTCTCGGCAGACAAAGCAGCTTGGCTCCGTTCAGGAATGCTTGGTACAGCGGACTTGAAGTGCAGGACATCGCCTTTGCGCAGTGCTCTACCGCCGAACCCGCCAAAGCCAGCGCGTGCATAGGTGCTTGAGCTGCCCATCACGTCGGGCACCGAAAAACCTCCCTGGACCGCCAGGTAGCTGCGCACGCCCGACACCTTGCGCCCGAACTGAAGAATGGCTCCTGCCTTGATGGGGAAAGCTGTTGCCAGCGGCACGGCCATGCCATCAACAGAAGCGGACAGGTCGGCACCACAGCACGCGATGACGGTATCCGCACTGAATCGGAGAGCCGGGCCCATGAGGGTGGCCTCCAGCGCCGCTGCATGAGCCGAATTGCCTGCCAATGAGTTGGCCAAGCGAAGCGCCACTTCGTCCATGGCTCCCGACACGGGGACACCGAGGTGCTGGTAGCCGGTGCGACCGAGGTCTTGCACCGTCGTGTAGGCGCCTGGCTTCAAGACCTCGATACTGGAGCTGGACTCAGACATGATTGGACGGCTGCCGGGCAGCGAACTCTTCTGGAGAAATGGGGATGAAGCGGACCTGGTCGCCGGGGGCGAGCAGGCAAGGCTCCTTTGCGCTGGCATCAAACAGCGTGAGCGGGGTCCGGCCGATGACATTCCAGCCTCCAGGCAGGTCGAACGGATAGATGACGCACTGGCGGTTGGCTACGGCTACCGAGCCCGACGCGACGCGGGTGCGGGGCGTGCTGCGGCGGGGCAGCATGAACTCGCTGCCCCAGAGGCCCATGTAGGGGTGGCCAGGAGCAAATCCCACGAGGAACACATGGCCGGTGGTCTCGCAGTGCCTGGAAACCAGATCGATGGCACGAAGCCCTGCAGCCAGGGCTACTTCGTCCAGGTCGGGGCCAAACTCTCCGCCGTAGCAAACTGGAATCTCGACCACGCGGGTGTTCTGGGTTCCGGTTTCAGTTGCAGCAGCGACCAGGGCCGCCACCATACGGCGGAGTGCCCCAAGAGGGCTTTCGCCCGATTGAACGGGTACCTGCACCGGGTTGTAGTGCAGTCCCACACCCAGGAAGCAGGGAACCACGTCGGTGATGAAGTTCCAGCCAGCCGCCTGGACGTCCGTCACGAAGCTGCAAGCTTTGCGGTTGGCGTCCACACTGAGTACATCGCCGAACTTCACGAAAAGGCAGGTCTCCCCGATGGGACGCAGTCGAGAGTCGACGCTTGCCGGTGCGCTCATCACGCCACCTCTTCAGCAGCCACGGCCTGCATGGCGGCCAAAAGTGCCGCTCGGTCACGCTCGACAAAGCCGGTATCGACACGGCCCGCCGTGAATTCCTCGTGCGCAAGTACGGCCCGAAGGAATGCCACGTTGTTCTGGATGCCTTCAATGTGCACACCTTGGAGTGCTTCGTCGAGCCCCACAATGGCGGCCGACCGGTCATCCGCAAAGCTGATGAGCTTCGCAATCATGGGGTCGTAGTAGGGCGTGATGCGGTCACCCTCTTGAACGCCGCAGTCCACCCGAAGATGGGCGGCAGCAGCGGGAAGCTCGAAACGCTTGAGCTCGCCAGGCGACGGCAGGAACTGTTTCGCCGGGTTCTCAGCGTAGATGCGGACCTCGATGGCTGCGCCGCCGCGTCTGATGTCGGACTGCTCGCGGCGCTGCGTAGCGCCGCCGGCCAGCAGAATCTGCTGCTGGACCAGGTCCCAGCCGGTAATCATTTCGGTGACCGCGTGTTCCACCTGGATGCGCGTGTTCATCTCCAGGAAGAAGAACTCCTGTGTGGCTGCGTCCATGATGAACTCGACGGTACCCGCCCCACGGTAGCGCTGGCCCGCCGCAAGTGCCACGGCGGCATCGGCCATCCGTTGCAGCACTTCGGCAGGTACGCCAGGGGCCGGGCTTTCCTCGATGATTTTCTGGAAACGGCGTTGGACGGAGCACTCTCGCTCGAAGAGGTGGACAGCATGGCCGTCGCCATAGCCGAACACCTGGATTTCGATGTGTCGAGCACGGGCGACGTATCGCTCCAAGTAAACCTCGGCCTGGCCGAATGCCTTTGCGGCAACGCCTTGTGCGTTGGCGACGGTCGCCTCGAGAGCCTCGGGCGTGTCAACACGCTTCATGCCGATGCCACCGCCGCCGCCTACCGCCTTCACAAGAAGGGGAAAGCCCAGGGAACGGGCCTGCTCATGCCATAGTTCGGTCTGGCCAGGCGCCAGCCGCTCGCTCCCCGGCAGCACCGGCACGCCATATTGCCTGGCAATCTCGCGAGCACGCTGCTTGTCGCCCATGGCAACAATAGTGTCAGGCTCAGGGCCGATCCAGGTCAGTCCGGCCTGCTCGGCCGCGCGGGCGAAATCTGTGTTCTCAGACAGAAAGCCGTAGCCCGGATGAACTGCATCGGCCTTTGCCTGGATGCCCGCCTGCAGCACCTTGTCCATGTCCAGGTAGCTCTGCGTCGCGGGAGCTGCTCCGATGTGGATAGCCTTGTCGGCGAGTTTGGTGTGCAGGGCGTTGGCGTCGGCATCCGAGAAAACGGCGACCGTGCCTATGCCCAATGCCTTGCACGCGCGGATGATGCGGCAGGCGATTTCACCGCGGTTGGCGATGAGAACGTTCTTAATCATGGTGATTGCTCCATTTTCAAAGCCGACGGCAAGGCCAGGACTGCGCGGGCCCTGGCGTCGGCATTTCACTGCAGCTCAATCGAGCTTCGAACGCGAGGTTTCACGAAGTGCGAGAACTGCAAGCAGACTGATGACCGCCGCCCCGATGAGCAGATAGGCGGGCGATTGCAGGTCGCCCGTATGGGCGATGAGTGACGTGGCGAGATACGGGGTAAGCCCTCCGCCCAGAATGGCGCCGATATTGAAGCTGAAGGCCATGCCGGTGTAGCGCACGCGGGTCGGGAATTGCTCAGCGTAGGTGGGGTATCCCACGGACTGAACGACAGGCAGCGGCAGCGCGATGAGGAACATGCCGATGGCCGCGAGCAGGAAGCTACCTTTGGACATCATCATCATCATCGGCAGCACTAAAAGCATGTAGCCGACGAAGCCAATGCCCAGGACCTTGCGGCGGCCCAGTCGGTCGGACAACGCACCAAACATCGGCATCAGCGCGGCCATGGTGAGGCTTACTGCAGCCATCAGCCAATACACCGACGTTTTGTCGAACTTCTGGTAGGTGGTCAGGTAGATGTTCATGAACACCAATCCAACCCAGTAACCAACGTTCTGACCGAAAGCCAGGATGGTGACCTTTGCCACTTCGCCACGGTACTTCGTGAGGACCTCGCGCAGCGGCGCCTTGGGCGGCTCGTTATGTGCCTGGAAGTTTTTGAAGGCGGCGGACTCCTCAATGCTCCGGCGAACCAGCGCCGAGATGATGACCATCGGAATGGCCAGGAGGAATGGAATGCGCCAGCCGTAATCCTGCATCTCCTGCGGGCTCAGCAGTGCCGAGACCGAGCCGCAGGTGATGGCCGCGACGGCGCCGCCGATGGCGACACCGACAGGCGTGAACGCACCGTAGTAGCCGCGCTTTCCAGCGGGCGCAGATTCAACGGCATATGCAGCTGCGCCAGTGACTTCACCACCTGCAAAAAAACCTTGTATGAGCCGGATGAGCACCAACAGGACAGGTGCTGCCAGGCCAATCGAGGCAGTCACGGGAAGCATGCCGATGGCAGCCGTCGCGACACCCATGCCGATGACGGTGACCAGCAGGATGCCCTTTCGGCCGATTCGGTCACCCAGTCGCCCCAGAACAATGCCGCCGACGGGCCGCATCACGAAGGCGCTGCCAAACACTGCAAGGATTGCAAGCAGCGAGGCTGTCGGGTCAGTGGATGGGAAGAACAGGGGCCCGATAGTTGCGGCCATGTAGCCATAGATGCCGAACTCGTAGTACTCGATTGCAGTACCGACAAGGGCAGCGAGGGCTGCTTTGCGCGCAGCAGAGCGCGCCTCAGGATTTGCGGATGCAGCAGAAGCTGCCCCGGCTTGAACATGGGTGGACATTTTTTTGTCTCCTCTCAGGTGGCTTGATAGCTCTTTAATGACGAGAGATGAGCGCAGCAGTGCTTCAGCTCCTTGCTCGGAAGCCGAAAGCCGGTGACGCTTGTGGCCGGGCTGTACCGGCTGTCCAGGCCCTCGCTGCGACGGAAGACCTCAACCAGAAAGATTCGCCGCTTACTTGGCGAAGAGCATTTCGATGTTTGAGAAAGCCTTGACCTCCATGGCGTTGCCAGACGGGTCCAGGAAGAACATCGTGGCTTGCTCGCCCACTTCGCCCTTGAAGCGGATGTAGGGCTCAATGATGAATTTGATGCCCTTGGCCTTCAGGCGCTCGGCCATTGCGTCCCACTCTTCGCGGGGCAGAACGATGCCCATGTGGCGAACGGGCACGCCGTGACCGTCGACGGCGTTGAGCTGGGCAGTACCTGCTTCGCCTGGCGCCAGGTGGGCAACGATTTGGTGACCGTAGAAGTTGAAGTCAATCCAGTCGGGAGAGCTGCGGCCCTCCGGACAGCCGAGGGTCTCGCCGTAGAACTTGCGGGCGAGCTCCAGGTCGTGCACAGGAAATGCGACGTGGAAGGGTGACAACATCGCAGGATTGGTCGTGGGGGTCAGCATACTATTCGCGGAATTGTGTTGATACGGGTCATACGATATCCACCCCGACACAAGAAAAAAAGCAATTTATATTCTGGCTTTTCACAAATTTTATTTGTGCAATACCGGTAGCCAAAGGCTTTGCCAACCTGGCCCCGCTAGCGAGGACACCCCATGATTCGAGAACTAAAAACACTTCTGGCTGTCGCTCGGGAGGGCACCTTCTCAGCGGCTGGAGACAAGATTGGCCTGACGCAATCAGCCATCAGTGCCCAGATGCAGCGCCTGGAGGCTGAGGTCGGGTACGACCTCTTCGACCGCTCCGGACGCACCGCACGGCTCAATGACCGCGGACATCAGATGGTCGTTCAGGCTGAACAGCTGATTCAGCTCTACACAGAACTCTGCACTGGGACAGTCGGCCCCCAGACCTCCATCAAGTTCAACATCGGCGCCATCGCCTCGGCTCAGTCCTACCTGTTGCCTGAAGCCCTGGCCAAGTTTCATCGCCAGTTCCCTGACAGTCGGACCCGGCTCGTGCCGGGACTATCGATGGATCTGACCAACTTGGTGGATGCTGGCGAGTTGGAGATGGCCGTCGTCATCCGACCTCCGTTCTCTCTTCACAGTGACCTCCGGTGGACGACGCTGGCCAAGGAACCATTTCGACTCATCGTTCCACGGAACGCCCCAGACCTGAGCTGGCGTGAGCTGCTCATGACCATGCCGTTTGTCCGGTACGACAGGAAGTCGCTCGCCGGCCGCCAGGTCGAGCGGTTCCTCCGCAAGGAGCACATTCCGGTCAGAGATGTGTGCGAGGCCGATGAGCTGGACGCCCTGATTCGACTGGTGGCCCTGGGGCTTGGAGTTTCCTTGGTTCCCCAGGCGATGCGCAATCGCCGCTGGCCAGCAGCAGTGCGGGTTATCGACTTGGGAGAGGACACGTTCCACCGTGACATTGGACTGGTCCATCGCAGCAAGCGGAACATGAGCGACGCGTCGCGCTCGCTCGCCCACCTCATCACGGACGCTTACGGTGCAGCGCAGCCTGACGAAAAGTGAATGGCAACCTTCGCTTCCAAGCGCGACGTACCGCATGCATCGTGCGCAGCATCTCTTGGCAGGACGAGGGGATATTTGCGCGCGCCCTCGACTTCCTCGGCCATGACGCACGACATTTCGATGCCCTGGCCACAGGGGAACTATCTCGACGCGAACCGGACCGTGACTCGGGCATCGTGCTGGGAGGCCCGAATGGCCCAGACGATACTACCCTTCGGCGGACAGTCCAGTAAAAAAGCAGGCGCCCAACAGCCCCGTAGAGCTGCGTGGATTCGCGCCTTAGGCCTTGTTCTTGAACGCCTCGTAGCGGGCCTTGTTTTCGGCGTTCGGCGGATACAGGCCTGGAAGAACGGCCCCTCCTTGGACCTCTTCCATAATCCAGCCCTCCAGGCGCTCCTGCTCAACAGCTTGGGCGACCACTTCCTGCAAGAGACTAGCGGGAACCAGAACGCCGCCATCTTGGTCGAGGACGATGATGTCGTCCGGGAACACCGCGACGCCACCGCAGCCAACGGGCTGCTGCCAATCAACGAACGTGAGGGCTGCAACAGACGGAGGAGCAGCCGCGCCGCTGGCCCAGACAGGCAGCTTCGTCGACAACACGCCTGCGAGGTCACGCACGGCGCCGTCGCTCACCAACGCGGCCACGCCACGTTGCGCCATTCGCGCGCACAGGATGTCGCCCCAGAAGCCTGCATCCTTCACGCCATTTGCATCGACCACTGCGATGCAGCCTGCGGGCATCCGCTCGATGGCTGCACGGGTCGATTTTGGGTTGCTCCAAGATTCCGGCGTGGCGAGGTCTTCACGAGCAGGCACGAAGCGCACCGTGAAGGCACGACCCACGATACGCGGCAAGCCAGGTGCCAGAGGAGCGGCGCCACGGATGAAGACATTGCGCAGCCCCTTCTTCAGAAGAACAGTGGTCAGGGTCGCGGTCGTAACACCTTCCAGGGCTTTGAAGGCTTCTGCGTCGCAGAGAGTGGTCATAAGGTCTCCGTCTACGTTGGTTGGAAGTCGGACAGGTCAGATGTTGGCAATCAAGCCGCCGTCCACCCGGGTGGTGGAGCCGGTGACATAGGAGGCGCGTGCGCTGGCGAGGAACGTGACGACGTCTGCGTACTCCTGCGGCGCTCCATGGCGGCCGGCAGGGATCGCTGCCTTGCTTTCGGCTTCAATCACAGCCGCTTCGCGTCCTTCGCGAGGCTCTTGGACCAGCCCACCAAAGAGATGCGTGTCGCGTTTGAGAGGGCCAAATTCGGAATGGGTGCAATCACGCCCGTCGCGAGCGGGTGACAGAGCAATGGCACTGCCGAATCCCCCGCCTGCGCTCATCACAAGCGCGCGCTTTCCGTTGACTCCCAAATCCATGGCCAGTCTCCTTACTTCAGTGATTCACAGGCGGTGCGGATGCGGCGGCACGCTTCTTCCAGTCGCTCCGTAGCGGTTGCGAATGAAATGCGGAAGTAGCCCCCTGCACCGAACGCGCTGCCAGGAACGACTGCGACACGGCCCTGCTCGAGCAAGAAGCGGCTGATGTCTGCGTCGTTGTTCAGGTGCTCGCCCTTCTCGGTGGTCTTGCCCACAAGGCCGCTGCAGTTCGGGAACAGGTAGAAGGCGCCTTCAGGCCGGCGACAGTGGAGCCCCGGGGTGGCATGGAATGCATCGAGGCAAAGGTCACGGCGCTGCGCGAACACTTGGTTCCGCTCGGCCAGGAACTCCATCGGACCGTCTAAGGCAGCGACGGCTGCGGCCTGGGCAATCGAGCATGGATTGCTTGTGCTTTGGGATTGGATGGTCGCCATGGCCGCAATGAGGTGTTGCGGGCCGCCTGCATAGCCGATGCGCCAGCCAGTCATGGCGTATGCCTTGGATACGCCGTTGACCGTCAGAACCCGGTCATAGAGTTCAGGGACCACGCTGGCAATGGTGGAGAACTCCCAGCCGTCATAGCGCAGGTGCTCATACATGTCGTCGGTAAGCACGTAGACGTGAGGATGGCGAAGCAGCTCTTCACCCAGTTCCCGCAGTTCATCCGCACAGTAGCCGGCCCCCGTGGGGTTGCTTGGCGAGTTGAGAATGAGCCACTTGGTCCGAGGAGTGACTGCCTTGCGCAGTTGGGCGGCGGTCAACTTGAAGTTCTGCTCGGTTCCACAGATCACCTCCACCGGGGTGCCGCCGGCCAGGCGAACCATGTCAGGGTAGGAAACCCAGTACGGCGCCGGCACGATGACTTCATCGCCAGGATTTAGTGTCGCAATCAAGGCATTGAACAGCACCTGCTTGCCGCCCGTGCCCACGCTGATTTGAGCGGGCTTGTAGCTCAGCTGATTGTCCCGCTCGAACTTGCGCGCGACGGCCTGTTTCAGCTCAAGCGTGCCGTCGACGTCGGTGTACTTCGTGGCACCCGCATCGATGGCATCCTTGGCGGCAGCGCTGATGTGGTCCGGGGTGGAAAAATCCGGCTCTCCTTGCGAAAGCCCAATCACGTCGATGCCACCGCGACGCATCTCACCAGCCAGTCTGGTGATGGCCAGCGTGGGGGAAGGCTTTACTGCTTGCAGCAGATTTCCTAGGAGTGTCATGTCTCTTCCCGTCTTTGGAGAGATTCATCCTAGGCCCGACAACTCAGCAAAAAAAGCAATATAAATTTCTAAAAAGCTCAATTTATTATTGTGATTCGCCCTCTATGCCAGGAGATTGCGGACTTGCCCAGCTATGGCTGCCGACGTGCCTGTGCCTTGGTGAACCGCCAGCGCACGGCACGGGCGCCCAGAGGGCCAATGCCAAACGCGTCTATCGCGGCGAGATGCTCATCGAGGCCGTCGAACACCGCTTCGGTTCGGTCGAAGCAGTCCCGGCTGCCCATGCGCTGCAATTCTTGAGCGATAGCGGCGGTGCCTACACCGCCGCCGAAACGAGGGCACTGGCACGCGCGCCAGGCCTGAAGGCCAACAACACGCCCGTCTGCTGCCCCCAGAGCAACGGCATGGCCGAGAGCATCGTCAACACCTTCAAGCGCGACCATGTGGCGCGCATGGACCTGCGTGACGCGCGGACGGTACTGCCGCAACTGCCAGCGGCCTTCGAGCACTTCAACGAGGCGCATCCGCATTCTTCGCTGAAAATGCGGTCGCCTCGGGAGTTCAGGCGGCAACACGCTGCAGGGGCTGACCAGGCGCTTTGTTGCGAATAGGGCGGGGTCGGGAATACGGGGGGCAACATCACCTCCCCCGAAGCCATCCCTTTCTGAGCTGCCTATGCGGCAGCGAACGACTTCCCCGGCGCGCCCGAGCGCATGTGGCATTTCTGAGCTGCCTATGCGGCAGCGAACACGAGATCGACCGGCTCGAGCTGAACGTCGATTTTCTGAGCTGCCTATGCGGCAGCGAACCGGCGGCAGGCCGTAGCCCACGAATGCCAACATTTCTGAGCTGCCTATGCGGCAGCGAACATCTCGCTGGCGTGCACGACCAGCGGCTTGATTTTCTGAGCTGCCTATGCGGCAGCGAACGTCCAGAGCTACAACCCAACCTCGGGCGCGCTTTTCTGAGCTGCCTATGCGGCAGCGAACGCGTGTGCGTTCCGAAGGCTGGGGCGCTGGCTTTTCTGAGCTGCCTATGCGGCAGCGAACGCCCTTGCTCTGGTCATCGTCGGCATCGCGCTTTTCTGAGCTGCCTATGCGGCAGCGAACAAGTCCAATGCGATGTTCCCGGACATCACCGATTTCTGAGCTGCCTATGCGGCAGCGAACCGGATCGATGGCGGTGCGCCCTCGATAGATCATTTCTGAGCTGCCTATGCGGCAGCGAACTTTAGTCTCACCGATGAGACTTTTCCTGTTCTTTTCTGAGCTGCCTATGCGGCAGCGAACATCACGTAGCGCGGCATTACGCGGCCTTCGGTTTTCTGAGCTGCCTATGCGGCAGCGAACGCAGGCACGTTGGATGCCCCGACTGCACCAGATTTCTGAGCTGCCTATGCGGCAGCGAACGATCCGCAGCCGTAGCAGACATAAGCGCTCATTTTCTGAGCTGCCTATGCGGCAGCGAACAAGCGCACGCTGCCAGGCACGATGTAGTCGGTTTTCTGAGCTGCCTATGCGGCAGCGAACCGGATCGCGGTGTAGGCCTGCATGGCGCCCACTTTCTGAGCTGCCTATGCGGCAGCGAACTGAGCGATGGTGCGGGCGCGTGGCAGGACAACTTTCTGAGCTGCCTATGCGGCAGCGAACTGCTTTGGCAGTGCCTTGGATCGCTTCGGTCATTTCTGAGCTGCCTATGCGGCAGCGAACGACCTCTGTTACCGCGACCTGGTGCCCTGGCTTTTCTGAGCTGCCTATGCGGCAGCGAACAAGACAAAAATCCTCCCAATCCATTGATTTTCAAAGAACTTTCACCCCCAACCCGCAAATACCCCAAAATCCCGAGGCGTCGCCAAGTCGTTGATTTGAAAGGCGACCCCACCGGCCGCCTGAAAAAGGGTCAGAACCAGGGGACAGAGGCCCCCAGGCTCAGCCCATAGGTGTTGAAGCCCCCCTGCCCTGCGGAGGCCTGCCCTTCTTTGTGTTCGATGAACAGACAAAACGGCTGCCCGGTGCTGGCGCTGCGCAGTTGCACATAAGGCAGGTCCGGGGTGCGCTCCACGCTGTCGGGGATGGCGGCAGCGGCCTGCTCGGCGCTTTCGCCCTTGCGGCGCATGCGGCGGCGGCGCAGGCGGTCGGGGCTGGTCTTGAATTGGCGTCGTTGCACAAGGCAGGGCACGGCGTCGTCCGGCACCGGGGCTGGCTGCGTGCATTGCACATGGTCGCGCATGCCTTGCAGCCAGGGCTGGCCCATCAGGTAATGCAGCGCGGCCTCGCTGCCGTGCAGGCGCAGGATGGTGCCCAGGGTGCGCGGGCGCAGGCTGTAGCGGGGGAAGCTGATGCCTATGTCGGAGCTGCCCAGTTGCACGAGCGCGCGGTGCAGCTTGGCGACCAGCGCGCCCAGCAGGTGGGCGTGGCTGAATTCCGGGTCAGGCAGCAGCGTGATGTCGATGTAGTGCGAGGTCATGGCCATCAGCTCGCATCGCCGAAGACACCGCCGCGGATCAGCACGGCCATCACGAAGTGCTGCTGCTCGACGGGCGGCACCTTGTCCTTGAGCAGCCAGTCGTCCAGCAGGGTGTAGAAGTCCTGCTTTTGCTTGGGCTGGCGCCAGGCCTTGCCCTGGGTGGTGACGGAGCCGTAGGGCTCGACCGCGATGGGGCCCAGGTCCTGCGCGCCGTCGTACCAGGTGTCGATGGTGCGCAGGGCGTTGCCGATTTTCTGGGAGTGGATGGCGGCGACCTCCTGGCCTTTTTCACCGATCTGGTAGAGCGTCTTGCTCTTTTTGGTGCTGCCCTTGTCAAGGATCAGTTCCTGCGAGGGAAAGACTTCCTGGCCCGCGCCCAGGCGCACAAAGGCCGTGATCTGCAGCAGCACATGGGCCTTGCCCTCAAGCCCCTGCGCGATCACGCTGCCCAGCGCCGCCACTTTCTCATCAGGCTTGTCCAAGGTGCGCAGGCTTTGCTCCAGGGCATCGAACGACCATGCCTGCCCGGCCTTGCCATCCTTGAGCTGCACCACCTGTACCTGCACGCTTTCCGCGCCCACGCGGTTGCGCCACAGAAAGCGGCCGTTCGCCAGGTTGGCCGCATAGCGGTTGGCCAGTTCGGCAAAGCCCTGGGCCGAGGCATAGGCCTGGACGGCCTGCGCGAGCCTGGCCTGGTATTCGGCGCTGTTGCAGGCAGACGGCGTGCCCGCGCCAGACAGCACGCGCAGCGTGAACTGCACCTTGAGCGCGTCGGCATCGGCAGGGAGGGCTGCCACGTCCACGGTCTGCAGGTTGGGGTTCTCGATGGCAGCGTCGAGCTTGGCCGGGTCCTGATCCTTGGTCTTGAGGCGGTTGGAGATGGTACCGCGCACGGATTTCTCGCGCAGCTTGACGGAGGGCCAGGAGGCGGAGGCCGCCCGGTCATCCCAGTTGCCTGCGTGGAAGACGGCGTCGGAGGGGTCGAGCTTGCGTTCGAAGGCGAGGACGGATGCGGTCTTGAGGGTGCTGGACATGGTGTTCAATCCTTTGGCAATACGGTGTGAAAGGCGGCGGTGCAAGGACGCTGGTCAGGTGTATGCATAGCTGTCGTCGTCTTCCTGCTCCTGGGCTGCGGCGTCGTCAGGGTCGGCCCCGGCTGCGGGGTCTGGCACGTAGCCGCTGCGGCAGCGGTAAAGGCCCCGCTTTTCATCGGTGTGCGCATGCCACAGCAGTTGCTCCAGATGGGTGAGGCGGTGCGGGCTGATCCATTCGCCCAGCGAGTAGACCGACTCCACGAAGCGCAGCGGCGTGGTGGCATCGCGGGCGTTGAGCACTTCGCCTGCGGCATGTGATGGCGAGAGCGCCGCATAGCCCACGGGCACGGGCACGATCCAGCCGCTGCCGGGGCCGCGCCAGGGGTCTGCCCATGGCTGTTTGCCATCGGCAGGCGGGGGCTGGCCTTCGGCGGCGGCCACGGGCTCATGGTTGAAGCGCGATGTATGCAGCCAGGCGTCGAGCAGCGTGGTGTGCGCCGCTTTGTCGCGCAGCCTGTGCAGCCGGTCGGCCAGCAGGTCGTCGCGTCCCACCAGGGCGAAGCCCGGCAGCCACTGGCGCCGCCATTCTCGGAACTGGCGGCTGCGCTCGGTGGCGTCCTCTGCCAGCACGGACAGCCTGGGGCGCACGCGCCTGCCGGGCGCGGCGCGCGATGGCAGCAGGCTGCCGCCGGCCACCCGCATTTGCGACAGGATTTGCCCGGCTTCATCGGCCCATTGCTGCATCTGCGGCTCGGCACTCTGCACCAACGTGGCCGCAGCGCCTGCGGCGCGTTTTTCCGAAACGGCGAAGACCAGGGAGATGTCGAGGTGGATGCGCCCTTCCTCCACGATGGCGGCGGTGCTGCCGTCCTTGTCCACGGGGTTGCGCGTAAGGTTGAAGCTACGCACATAGCCCTGCGTGACCTGCTCCTGATGGTGGTGGCAGACTACGCCCACCGCGTGCAGGCGCAAGGGGATGCCGGCCTGCGCCAGCTTGCGCTCCAGCGCCCACATCAGGCCGGTGAAGGCGGTGATGGAGGGGAAGCCGTGCGTGAGCGGGCTGGAGATGGCGTTGGCGTTCTGGACGCGCAGATGGGGGAAGACGAGAAGCGCTTGTGGAGACTGGCTCATGGCGCGTCCTCCCTGCCTTCAATCCGTTTACGCAGTTCACGCAACTGCTGCACAAAACCATCCTCATCGGTCAGCAGCTCTTTCTTCCACACGCGCGCCTCGGCGTCGCCCACGGGCAACTGGCCGAACAGCTGGCTGTTGAGCCAGTTGGCAAAGCGCTTGCCTACCTCGGCAGGCCAGTCCATCCAAAGCCATTCGCGGGCGAAATCCGCCTCATCGCGCAGTTCGGCCCGTAATGGGTCCAGCCACAATTGCTCTTCACGCACCAGCTTGCCGAAGCGTTCCGAGTCGCAGCTCCAGCCAGCGGGCAGGGCCTGCTGCACTTCGCCTGCGAGCGAGACCATTTCATCGATCAGCGCATCGATGAAGGCTTCGCGGCGCTCGCGCGTTTGCAGGTTGGGCTCCGGGTCGGTCGCAAGGAAGGCACGCAGCTTGCGCACCGTGCTGCGCACCTCGGGACGGCCGATGAACAGCTTGTCGAACACGGAGCTGGCATGCACCGGCAGCCGTACATCGCTGCTGCGCCAGACCGGTGGCAGCGAAGCCAGCAGGTAGTTGACCCCGCCACGCTCGCTGTTGAGCTGGGAAATATTCTGCGGCTTTGTCCCTCCCATCTTCTGGACGGCCAGCCCAGGGTAGTCATGGAAGACGCCGTCATGCGCCTTGCGCTCGCGCCGCGCCTGCCGGGCCGCCTTGTTGCTTTCGCCAAAGCGGTCTTCCTGCACCTGCGCATGCACGGCATGCGCCAGCGAGGTGGCAAACAACGGCGCCAGCAATTCATAGCCTGCATCGGCACAGGCATCGCTGCCCGTCAGCCAGTACAGCTGCTTGGCCCGCGTGTGCGAACTGGGTGCACCCGCGCGCGGCTGGGTCAGGCCGACGAAGGCATCGCGCAAGCCCATGGCCTGCTGCGGGTCCTCATGCAGGGCCTGGAGCGCGCCCGGCTCTTGCGCCAGCAACGCGGCCAGCAGACTGGTGCCGTCCACCTCGACCTTGAGGAACTTGTAGACGTCGAGCGCCGCCGCATTGCCCACCACATCGCCAGAGAAGGACTGCCCCAGCGCATGGCTGCCCAGTTCCTGCAGCACGGGCAGGCTGGCCGGCTCCACATAGAGATTGGTGCCGCGCGCATCAGGGTGCATGGGCTTGAGGGAGTGGGTCACGGCCTGGATTTGCGTCACCCGGCGGGCGGCGTCTTCCATCCAGGTATCGCGCTGGTGCTGAGCCAGCAGCTCCTGTCGTTTGAGGTCGTCTTCGGCCAACTTGTCCAGCTTGGCCTTGAGGCGCTCCTGGATGAAGGTTGCGATGGCGTCATGCCATCGCATGGCGCTTGGGGTGGGTGGCATTGCTTCTCCTCCTTGCAAGAAATTCAGAACAAACCCACGATCTGCGTGGTCTGCAACGATGTCCTTCAACGAACGGTACGGGTGGTCTTGCTCCTCTGCGCTTCGTTTCCTTTCTGCTGCAAAGAGATATACCGAATAACGGTAAACGGTATAAAATTCCTGACCTATGGCGATCACTTCCTTCAAGTGCCCGGAAACCCAGCGCCTGTTCACCAGCGGCAAGACCCGCCGCTTCGCCAACATCCAGAGCGTGGCGGAGCGCAAGCTGGCTCAGCTGGATGCGGCTGTGACACTTGAATTTCTGCGCAGCCCTCCTGGCAATCGCCTGGAAATGCTCGTGGGAGATCGGCAGGGCCAGCACAGCATCCGCATCAACGACCAGTGGCGCGTCTGCTTTGTCTGGACGGAAAAGGGAGTGGTTGACGTAGAGATAGTGGATTACCACTGACGAGCAATGACACACCAACTCTGCCGCATAGGCAGATTGGGAACCGGCGCCTCCCAATGAGGAGCACAGGAGAAAGACATGCTTAAAAACGGCATGCGCCCCATACACCCAGGTGAAGTCCTGCGCGAGGACTACCTGAAGCCCATGGACATGAGCGCCAACGCGCTGGCCAGGCACCTGCACGTTCCCGCCTCGCGCGTGAACGACATCGTGCTGGAGCGGCGCGGCATCACGGCCGACACGGCGCTGCGGCTGAGCCGCTTTTTTGGGGGCGACGCTCAGTCCTGGCTGAACCTTCAGACCGCCTACGACCTGCGCACGGCAGAGCTGAACGAGGAGTTGCAGGCGTCCGTGAGGCAGGTTCATCCGATGCAGCTGCATACCGCCTGATCCTCAGGCCCGGCCCACAAAGCCCAGCACGTCATGCCAGCGCCAGCCCTGTGCCTTGTCGGGCAGGCTGGCCGTGGCGTACTTGCTTGCACAGGCATCCAGCGCCAGCCCCTTGCCCTCCGCCAGGGCTAACAGTTCCTGCATCAGGTCGGCCTGCCCCCATGCAGTGACAGAGCCCTTCCGTGGGTCCAATGGTTCCCCGTGCAGCAGGCTGTCCTGCACCAGCACATGGAGCTTGTCGCCCCGCCGCTGGCCATCGACCACGCGGTGCAGGTGCAGGCCCTCTTCCTCCTCGTCCGGCAGAAACACCACATCCACGCGCGGCAGCGGGTCGTAGCGGAATCGCTGGAACTGCGGCAGCAGCCCCGTGAACCAGAAACAGGCAGGGCTGGCCCAGTGCAGGCTGGCGGCGCGCAGCACCGGCGTGGCATCCGGGCTGTCTGCGGGGCGCGGCAGCATGGTGTCGTGCATGCGGGCGTGTTCCAGGTCCACGAGGTTCCTGGCCGGGTGGAACTGCTCCCTGGCCACTTCGATGCGTGCGCGGGCATCCACGGGCCAGAGGGGCTCGCCCTTGGTGTGCTTGGCCAGCAGCGATTGCAGGTCATGCGAGCGCAGGTGGAAGTACCGCGCCGTATCCGCCTTGTCATCCACCGGCTCCATCTCGAAACCCGGCTTGCAGAATGCCGCCCTGCCTGGATGCTCGAAAGCGCGCAGGTTGCTGTCCAGCACCCGCATGTTGGCCTCCTGCACCGCACCCGGCCGGTGGCGCCGCACGCGTCCGGCCAGCTGGATCAGCGAGCGCATGGACGAGGGCTCGACCACGGCCCAGTCATAGTCATGGTCGCGGCCCACTTCGGTGACGGGGGAGCCGAGCACGATGAAGAGGTGATCGGCCTCATTGTTGGCATCAAGCAATGCGCGGATGGCCGGCCTCTGGAAGATGGGGTCTGCGCCGTCGGGGGAGCGGCGGTCCAGCACGGTGTCCAAGTGCCGCTCGATGCTGGAGCGCGCCAGCAGCGGAAACTGCGAGTGGTAGACGCACAGGTGCACCCGCACACCCGGCGCGGGAGCGCCCTGGCCGTACATGGCCACGGCCACGTCGAACAGCGGCTCGATGTTGGCCATGCGGATGAGGCCGAAGCTCACGCGCTTGCCGCTGGCGGGATCGATGCCATGGTTGCGCGGCTGCTGGTGCAGCTGCCATGCGTGCTCCAGCGCGATGCGGGCGAAAGCCCGCCGCCGCGCGGCCGGGTCCAGCCCATGCCATCCCTGGGGCAATGCGGCAATGGCGGCCAGGCGCCGCACCTCGGCCTTGGCGAGCTGGGCCACGCGCCTTTGCACAAAGCCTTCATGGCCTGCACGAAACCCTGCGCCATCGGCGCAGTCCAGCGCCTGCTGGTGGAATTCGTCCACCCACAGGCAGCAGATGGCAAGGGGCTCGCCGGGCCGCTCGCCGCGATGGCGCTGGAAGACCTCGCGCCCGGCGCGGTAGGCCAGGTACAGCCCTTCCACCAGCGCTGGCGGCAAGGTGGCCGAGGACAGCAGCACGCGCGAGCCCAGCAGGCCCGCCCAGTGCACGAGCCGCGTGAGCGCGGGCAGGTCGGCCATGTCGAAATCATCGGGCTCGTCCAGTACCAGGTCGCCCGTCATGAGGCGCAGCATGGGCGCGATCTGGCGGCCGCCACGCAGGCTTTCGGTGGCGGGCGTGAGGTGGTCCACGGTGCAGGCCAGCACGGGCGCTGCGATCAGCGAGCGCACCTGCGCATCGTCGGTCAGGCGCTGCAGCAGCGGGTGCTGGTCATTGCCGTCGAACAGCACCTGTCCGCCTTCGTCGAGCAGAGCCTGGCGCGAGGCCGATCCCGTGGCTTCGGCCCGGGCCTCCCAATACTCGAACAATGAGCGGCTGGCCGCGCCGCCGACCTTGATGGCGAGCTGGTCGTCGCCCAGGCCCAGGTCGTTCTGGAACACCCGCCCCGTCTGCAGCGTGAGCGTGCGCAGGCCGATGGCGAAGGCGCAGCGCATGCCCAAGCCCGGCTCGGCCAGGGCGTTCATGATGCGCGCATTGCCCAGGGTCTTGCCGCAGCCGGTGGAGGCCATGTTGACGATGAAGCCGCCCTGGCCGGCGGCCCGGTGGCGCACGCTGGCGGCCAGGTCGGCAGCCTTGTCCTGCCACTGGAAGCGTGCGTTGCTGCTGCGCTTCTTGAGGCCGCGATGGCTGCGCAGGGCCGGCAGGCTGCGCGCCAGCGTGGGCAGCGAACGCGCCACCAGCGTGGCATGGGCCTGCACGCCGAGCAGATGTTCGTCCAGTGTCTGGTTGAACGCGGCCGAGAGGCCTGGCGCAGCACTTTTTCGCAAGGTGTTGGCATACAGCGGGTAGGTCGCATTGCGAAAAGGCCGGCGGCGCGCTTCGTCCTCGATGCCGGAGTAGTGGTGGTCGGCCAGCATCAGGCACAGGCGCGAGAGGTGCAGCGTGAACGGATCGCCCAGGCTTGCAGCGTCAAGCGACCGGCCCGCCAGTTCCTGCAGCTTGAGCGCATAGCGCGCCGCCTGCTTGCGCCAGGCGGCCGTGGCCACCGGAAGGCCCTGCGGGAAGTCCCAATGGGAGCGCACTTTCGCCGGATCGGCTTTCTCGCGCGGCTCGTTCCAGTCGGCGCTGATGCACTGCAGCAGCTGCTCGATCTCATTGCTGTTGACGAAGCGCGGGCGCGCGCCGAAGCGGCACCATTGGCGGCGGTCGGGCTCCAGCTCGTCGTCGGACTCCTGCCGGCCTGCAGCGACCGGCATGCAGGGCAGCCGATGGTGTGTCAGAACCAGCCAGGCCACGGCGGTGGCCAGCGGCGGCAGCGCCTTGAACGGCAGATGCTGGCTGGCCTGCGGTTCGTCCAGGCCATCGCGCAGAAGGCGGCCGCTGCGGTGATCAAGCCATTGCGCCTCAAAGGCCTGGGCATCGGCGGCCTCATCCATACAGGCTGCCAGCCTTTGCAGCCATGCCACGTCGCTGTCGCCGCCCACGAAAGCCTGGAACAGCCGCACCGACACCCATTCATGGCGGTAGTGGTTGCGCTCGCGCAGGCCAGGATTGTTCAGCCGGTCCTGGAATGCCTGGGTGGCCTTGCCCAGGTCATGCACCAGGGCAGCCAAAGCGGCCAGCGCCGTGATCAGCGGCAGGTGATGCCAGTGGCTTTCATCTTCGGCGCGCAGCACGTTGCTGGCCGTGGTGTTGGTGGGCACGGCGCCTTCGGCGTTGAACTGGCGCCCATCACCCACGATCCACAGCAGTTCGCTGTGGTCGCGCCCGCGTATCCAGTGGCAGGCCACGGCGGTGTTCTTGCGCGCGCTCTGGCGCAGCAGCTTGCGCACGGTGTCGAGCCCGGCCGCGGTGATGGGCGTCTGCCAGGTGCGCTCGCCGCGCCTCTCGGCAAACTGGTCGAGGATGCGGCGCGTTTCGGTGAGGGCACGCTTGCTGCACCGGGAGACGAAGAGCACGTTCATGTGTCGGCCTCCTGCGCAGCGCCGGGCGTTGTGGGCGTCGTGGGCGCGCCGGCCATGCGCGCCGTGTCGACGGCAATGCGCTTGAGCGTGTCGATGATGAAGTCCAACGATTCGCTGCGCGTAAGGGCCTCAATGCATTGGCGACGGAACTGCTGCTCGTCGTCGCCGCGCATGGCCGACAGGAAGGCCTGCGGCAGGATGGCGGCATCCTTGACCAGGTCGGCCGCATCGAACACCAGGCCGCCGCGCCGCGTCTTGCCATGCAGCACGGCCAGGCCGTGGGGCAGGCCCAGCACCCAGCTGGCCGTGGCGCCCAATCCGTAGGCCAGGTAGTTGCCATGGTCCAGATAGCGGTTGGCCGCATCGGTGCCCGTGCCGCGCTTGGCGCGCGTGAATTCGCCATATCCCACGGCGTCCACGGCGAGCTTGAACAAGGCCTTGGTCAGCCGTGCCTCATCGGTCAGCAGTGTCATGACATCGGGCGCATTGGCCATCAGCGCCGCAAATTGCTGCACCAGTGCCTTCAGGCGCTCCATGTCCACGGAAAAACCTGCTTCGCGCAAGGCTCGTGCACCCCATTCCTGCTGCAGCCTCTGCAATCGCAAAGCCTGCAATTGTCTGGCGGCATGCAGGCGCAGTTCATCGTCAAACCAGAATTGGACCCAGGCCTGAAGGTATTCAGTGGAGCGATACTCGCTTTGCGGAGTGAGCCATGCCACTTCCACATCGACTTCATTGGCGCTGAACAAAGGCGTGCCGCCACCGCCGCAAAAGCCCACAAGCACCCCAGCCTTGGCCAGTTCCCGCATGGCCGCCTGGGTGATGGACGTGCCCGTACCGAGCAAAATGCTGGTGGTATTGGCAATCGGGATATTCCAATACAGGCTTCGCTTGCCGGCATCGGTCACGTATTCCACCCGCCCTCCATTGACCAGGACACGGCAGTGCTCGAGGTAATAGATGTTGGCGCGCCTGGAATGGAGAATGGTCTTGAGATCCTGGCCCTTGATGTCCTGCATGAATGCCTCCCGCAGGGATTTTCATCAACTTCCCAATCCCCTTCGCTGCATTTTCCCAGGAATGAAAAAAAGCGCCTTGCTTTCACAAGGCGCTTTTGCATTCCAATGGCCAGCGCGGGTCACTGCATCTGTTTCAGATTCCCGATGCGCACCAGCATTTCCGTGAACATCTGCATGTCGGCGCGCAGGTCGGGCAGCTCCTTGTATTCGAGCGCGTTGTGCGCCGTGTACTTCTTGCCGGGCATGGCAGGGCCGAAGTTGATGGCGTTGGGCATGAGCTTGGCCGTGGTGCTGCCGGCCGTGGCCACGGGCCTGGCGTCCAGGCCCGTGGTGTCGCCGAAGATGTTGAGCAGGGTGGACAGCCAGGCGCCCTTGGGGTCGCGCGCCATCCAGTTGCCCTGGGTGTATTGCAGGGTCAGGGGGACCTTGGCGGCCGCGCTCCAGCGGGTGATGCGTTGCTCGACTTCGGTGCGCAGTTGCTCGGGCGTCTTGCCGCGCGGCATGCGCACGTTGGTGGTGATTTCCAGCTTGCCGTCTGCCGCCTTGATGAGGTTGGGCGACAGGGTCAGCGGGCCCATGAAGTCGTCGGCATAGGCAACGCCCAGCTGCTTGCCGAAGTAGTCGAGGCCGAAGGCGCCGTTGATGTAGCGCAGGGCGTTGCTGTAGGCATTGGGCTGGACCAGGGCCACGCCATCGGTGGGCATGAGCACCTGCTGCAGGAACAGCGTCAGGCGCGGCACGGGGTTGACGCCCTCCTCAGGACGCGAGCCGTGGGCCGATGTGCCCGTGACCTTGACGGTGGCGGCCGTGCCGCTGCGCTGGATGTCGATGGTGAACGGCCCGCCCTGCCCTGCATAGCTGGTGGTGAAGTCCCCCTTGGCCGCCTGCAGGCGCGCGGCGATGGCCTCGATGGCGGCCTCGTCGCCGGCCGTGATGGTGGCCGTGGCGGTCTGGGCAATGGCGTTGGCCGATGCGGCGCCGGCCATGGCGGTGATGGCGGGCTGGGCGGAGTCGGTCTTCACGTCGTCGAACACGGCCTTGAGCGCGCCCGAGCCTTTTTCCGCAACGACGGCGGGGTACTTGCTGTCCAGCACGATGTTGTAGGCGGGCAGCGTGGTCTTGCCCTGGTAGTACTTCATGGCGTCGCCGCCGGTTTCCTCGGTGGTCTCGATCATGAGGCGTATGCCGCGCGACAGGGGCAGGCCGCTGTCCTTGACGGCCTTCATGGCGAACAGCACGGTGGCGATGGAGCCCTTGTCGTCGATGGTGCCGCGCCCGTAGAGCTTGTCGCCCACGCGCGTGACCTTGAAGGGGTCGATGGCCTGGCCATCCAGCACCCATTCGGCGGGGACGACAGGCACGACGTCCGCATGGGTGAGGATGCCGAATTCATCGGTGCCCGAAGCGCCTGCCGCTCCCCCGGCGTTCGCAGGCAGGGTGACCTCGAAGATGCGGTTGTCCACGTTGCGGTACTGCAGGCCGAAGTCCCTGGCCATCTGCTGCACCAGTTCGCCAAAGGCCAGGATGGCCGGGCTTTCGTGCGGCGGCACCTTGGGGTCGCGCACCGTGGGCAGGGCGACCATGCGCTCGATGCTGGCCAGCACGGCCCGCTCCTGCGTGAGCCGCGTGTACAGGCCCAGCAGGCGGGCGATGTGGTCGAGGTCCTCCCCCGCAAGCGCCTGGCCTGCCGCATGGCGCTGCACGGCCTTGGCGATGACGGGCTGGGCGGCTGCAGCCTGTTTCAGAAAGCTGGCGAAGTCGGCAGGTGCGGGCTGGGCCTGGGCCAGCGCGTCCAGCGCGGGCTTGCTGAGGGTGTCGGCGCCGGCCGCGCCGCTCCACGCCAGGGCCATGCTCATGGCAAGGGCCAGGGTGGAGGCTTTGAACGGATGGTTCTTCATGGTCGGTCTGTCGATGAATGCTGAGGCCGCAAGAATACGGGCTTTGCAAGCCTTTCCCGGCCAGGCCGTGCTCGCAGATCGCGCCAGAATCCGCCCCAGAACCGCAGGTCTGCAGCAGGTCTGTGGCAGCTATGTGGCCGCGGCCGGGGCGATCGACAACGGAATGGTCACAGGCCCGTCGTTGAGCAGGTGCACCTGCATGTCGGCCCCGAAACGCCCCGTGGCGACTTCGGGGTGCAGGGCACGCGCCCGCTGGACGATGTAGTCGTACAGGCGCTCGCCCTCGGCCGGTGGTGCGGCGCGCGTGAAGCTGGGGCGATTGCCGCCGCCGGTATCGGCCGCCAGCGTGAACTGGCTGACGATGAGCAGGCCCCCGCAGGCGCCCTGCCCGTCCAGGTCCTGCACGCTGCGGTTCATCTTGCCCGCATCGTCGGCAAAGATGCGCAGCTTGAGCATCTTGGCCAGCAGCTTGTCGGCCTCGGCCTCGGTGTCGCCGCGCTCGGCGCAGACCAGGGCCAGCAGGCCGGGGCCTATGCTGCCGGCGACCTGGCCGTCGATTTCCACGCGCGCATGTTTCACGCGCTGCAGGATGCTGATCATTGTTTGGGGTTCTTGTCGGTGGAGGGGGAAGGAGTGTCCGCCTGGCCTGCCGCCTCGATGGCGATTTCCATGGCGGTCTGCATGCCCAGGGGCAGCAGCTCGATGCGCGCATACAGGCCGGGCACGGCCTGCAGCAGTTCGGCCTCGATCTCGGTGCGCAGCCGGGCAGCGCGGGCCACGCTCCAGTCGCCGGGCACATGCATGTGCAGGTCGGCAAAGCTGCGCTCGCCGGCACGCCGGCTGGAGATGTTGTCGAAGACCACGCCCTGCTCGCGGTGCGCGTGGCGGTCCAGCACGGTGTCGATGCGCAGGCGCTCGGGCGCGTCCAGCGCCTGGTCCATCAGGCCCTGGGAAGACTGCCAGACCAGTTGCGCGCCCTGCACGCAGATGTTGATCGCAACCCCGATGGCCACGGCCGCGTCCAGCCACAGCCATCCCGTCAGCGATGCACCGATCAGGCCGATGACGACACCGGCCGAGGTCCAGACATCGGTGAGCAGGTGGCGGGCATCTCCCTCCAGCGCCATGGAGCGGTGCTGGCGCGCCGAACGCAGCATGGCCACGGCCAGCAGCCCGTTGAGCGCGGAGCTGACCACGGACAGCGCCAGGCCCCAGCCCAGTTGCTCCAGCGGCTGCGGGTTCCACAGCCGCGCCAGCGCCGCCCAGGCGATGGCCAGGCTGGCGCCGATGACCAGAATGCCCTCGAAGCCCGCAGAGAAGTACTCGGCCTTGTGGTGCCCATAGGGATGGTCGGTGTCGGCCGGCCGCTTGGCGATGGTGACCATGGTCAGCGCGAACACGGCACCGGCCAGGTTGACGAAGGATTCGAGCGCATCCGACAGCAGGCCCACCGAGCCCGTGAGCCACCAGGCCAAGGTCTTGAGCACGATGGTCAGCAGCGCCACGACCACCGAGATGCGCAGCAGGCTGTGCGGCGCCATCCAGTCGGGTGCGTTGGCGGTAGATGGAGTGGATTCGGCCATGCTGCGCTGCGATAGGTGGGGGTGCTGCGGATTAGACCACTGCCTGCGCGGGCCGCATGCCAGAATCCGCGCCATGAACTGGTGGCGACATGCGGCATGGTGGATGCTGGCCTGGGCCGTGGCCGCAGGCTGCGGCGCGGCCTGGCTGGCGCATGGGCGCCTGCAGTCGCTGCGCGAGGTCTTCGACACCGATGCCCGCATCGCCCACCGGCTGCTGAGCCAGCGCATGGTGCAGCACGATGCCATCCTGGGCACGCTGGCGCTGCTGCAGCCGCGCCAGCCCGCGCCCGACCAGGCCTCATGGAAGCAGTTGCCGCGCCTGTATCCGCAGGTGCTGGATGTGGCGCGCCGCTCGGCCGCCGCAGGCGAGTCCTGGCGCGCGCCCTGGCCGCACGGCATGTCCGAGGCCGAGCGCCGCTCCCAGGCCAGCGGCCATGCCGAACTGGCCCTGGCCGATCTGGCCCGGGACCGCCTGTACCTGGTGCAGGCCGGGCTGCCGGCCAGCTATGCATTGCTGCTGGACCTGCGCGCCACCATTCCCGCCGACGAATGGCCCATGCCACCGGCCACCAGCCCGGTGCGCGCCTGGCTGGCCCTGGGCGGCCAGGAGTTCCTGATCCAGCCAGGCCGCACCGGCGCGCAAGGCTGGAGCACATGGTCCTGGGAGGTCAGCAAGACCCTGGCCTCGCCCAGCCAGCCGCTGGTGCTGTACCTGCGCCAGCCGCTGGACGCCTCGGTGCTGCCCTGGGCGGCCATGCTGGGCTGGGCCCTGGGCTGCGCGCTGGCCGTGGCCGCGCTGCGCGCCCTGCTGCGCCAGCGCGTGGCCCGCCGCCGCGCCGAGCAATTGCTGCAGCTGGGCCAGGTGGCGCGGCTCAATACGCTGGGCGAACTGGCCGCCGGCATGGCACATGAACTGAACCAGCCGCTGACGGCGGTGCTCTCCAACAGCCAGGCCGCGCGCCGCCTGCTGGCCGAGGACCCGCCCGAGATGGACGCCGCCCGCCAGGCCATGACGCAGGCGGCAGAGCAGGCCAAGCGCGCATCGGCCGTGGTAGGCCGGCTGCGCCGCCTGGTGGAGCAACCGGGCCTTGCGCCCCAGGCCGAGCCGCTGGATCTGAACCAGGCCGTTGCCGAAGCGCTTTATCTTCTGGAGCCCGAGCTGCGGCGCCGCCAGGTCCAGGTCAAGGTGCAGATGAAAGTGCAGGCCGCCGATCTTCCCGCCGCCCAGGCCGACCCCGTGGCCGTGCAGCAGATACTGCACAACCTGCTGGTCAACGCGCTGCAGGCCATGCACGAGCAGCCGCCCGCAACACGCCATCTGCGGGTGGAACTGGAACGACGCGACACCCGCCTGCTGGTGGCGGTGCAGGACAGCGGACCCGGCGTGGCGCCCGAGATGCGCCAGCGCCTGTTCACCCCGTTTGCCACGGGCCGCGCCCAGGGGCTGGGACTGGGCCTGACGCTGAGCCAGAGCCTGGCCGAATCCATGGGCGGCAGCCTGGAGCTGGCCGCCTCGGGACCGGGCAGCGGAGCCCGCTTCGAGTTGCTGCTGCCTGCGGCGTGCGCCAGTGCATGCGCCAATGCATCCACGGCACGCGCCGCCCCCACCGCATCCACACCACCACCACCGAACCCATGACTGCCGCGCCTGCCCAAGACCTGTCCCCGCTGATCCATCTGGTCGATGACGACGAGGCCGTGCGCGACAGCCTGGCCCTGCTGATCGGCACCGTGGGCCTGCGCGTGCAGTGCTGGGCCGATCCGCTGGCCTTTCTCGAAGGGCTGGACCGCCAGGGCATAGGCGCCATCGTGATGGACGTGCGCATGCCCGGCATTGGCGGACTGGCCCTGCTGGGCCGTCTGGTGGAGCAGGGCGTGGACCAGCCCGTGATCATGCTCACCGGCCATGGCACGGTGGACATGTGCCGGCGCGCCTTCAAGGCCGGCGCGGCCGAGTTCCTGGAAAAGCCCGTGGACGACGAAGTGCTGATCGACGCGCTGCAAGGCGCCGTGCGCCAGCATGTGCAGTCGCGCGAACGCCAGCAGGCCGACCGCGATGCGCAGCAGCGCTTCGCCCAGCTCTCGGCACGCGAGCGCGAGGTGCTGGCGCTGATCGTGCAGGGCCTGACCAACAAGGAGATAGGCCGCAGCCTGGAGCTGTCGCCGCGCACGGTGGAAACGCACCGGGCCAACCTCTTCGCCAAGCTGGAGGCGCCCAGCCTGGCCCAGCTCATACGCCGCTACGCCAGCCTGGCGGACACGGCGGCAGGCGCCTGAAGCGCCACCGCCTCGCCCAGCGCGCCTGGCTTCTCCGTATTTCTACGCAGCGCCGCGCGTAGCCGTCCGAATGGTGCGCGGCGGCGGCATTTTCTACAGTGCATGCATGCCGTCCGGGCTTGTGGCCCGGGCCGTACTGCCCCCCAAGGAGAAGACCATGCAACGCCACGCCACCAAGCTCGCCACCCTCGCTGCCCTGACCCTGGGCCTGATCACCACCGCCGCCCAGGCCGAGGCCGTGCGCACGGAAAAGAACATGTCGCTGGAGCTGGCCAACCAGATCGCCGCACGCAGCGTGGCCGCCTGCGCCGCCGATGGCTATGCCGTCACCGCCACCGTGGTGGACCGCGCCGGTACCGTGCGCGCCGTGCAGCGCGCCGACAATGCCGGCCCCCACACGCTGGAGGCCAGCCGGCTGAAAGCCTATACGGCCGCATCGGCCAAGAACAGCACGCTGGCCATCATGGAAGGCGCGCAGAAGAACCCCGGCGCCGCCAACCTGGTGAACATTCCCGGCTACCTGCTGCTGGGCGGCGGCCTGCCGGTGAAGGTGGGCAACGAGGTGATCGGCGCCGTGGGCATCGGCGGCGCGCCCGGCGGCCACCTGGATGACAAGTGCGCCCAGACGGCACTGGGCCAGGTGCAGGACCTGCTCAAGTAAAGAAGCCGCGCCATCCGTGATGCGGCGCTGCAAAAAAAAGACAGGCCGCCACGGCCGGCCCTGATGCTCGACAGCCGCACGCGCTCCCTCGCGTCAGCGGCCGCTCACCCTCGTACAAGAGTGCTATCAAAATCTCGGCGATTCCGCTATAAATCCCCAGCGAGGGGGACGAATGCCAGAGAACGTCGATGCGCAAACCACGGGGCCCAACGATACGCTGCTGCGGCTGATAGCAGATACGGCTCCGGCCATGCTGGCCTATTTCGATGCGCACACGCTGCGCTGCCGCTTCGCCAACATCAACTACGCACGCAATTTCGGATTGACGCCCGCCGAGGCCGTCGGCAAGACCGTGCGCGAGATCGTGGGCGAAGCCGCGTGGCAGCTCATCGCAGAGCATGTGGAGCGCGGCCTGCGCGGCGAACATGTGCGCTACGAGCGCGAGGTGCCCCGGCCGGATGGACCGCCTCGCCATATCGAATCGCTGCTGATGCCGCACTTCGAGCACGGGCAGCTGCAGGGCGCCGTGGTGCAGATCACCGACGTGAGCCACCACCACCATGTGGCGCAGAAGGTGCGCGACAGCGAAGAGCGCATGCGCAAGTTCACCGAGGTCACGACCGAGGCCATCGTCATGCACCGCGACGGCCTGATCATCGACGGCAACGAGGCCCTGTCACGCCTGGCCGGCTACACGCTGGACGAGCTGACCGGCCGCCCCATCCTCGACTACATCTGCCCCGAGTTCCGCCTCTATGCGCTGCAATACATGCGCAGCGGCCGCGAGGACCGCTTCGACGGCGCCATCCAGCACAAGGAGGGCCACCGCATCCCCGTGGAGATCGAGGCCAAGACCATGCCGGCCGAGGGCGGGCCCTACCGCATCGTGCTGGTGCGCGACATCACGCTGCGCCAGCTGGCGCAGGAGCGCATGGACTTCCTGGCCCAGCACGACCAGCTCACCCAACTGCCCAACCGCGTGCGCCTGATCCAGATGCTGCGCCAGGCGCTGTCGCTGGCCTCGGTCAAGCGGCGCGCCCTGGCCGTGCTCATCATCGACCTGGACCACTTCAAGACCATCAACGACTCGCTGGGCCACCAGGCCGGCGACCTGCTGCTGTGCGAGGTCGCCCAGCGCCTGCGCGGCAGCGTGCGCGCCCATGACCTGGTGGCGCGCGTGGGCGGCGACGAGTTCGTGGTCGTGCTCACCGACGACCCCGATCCGCAGGAGGCCGAAACCCAGGCCAGCCACCTGCAGCGCATCATCGAGGTGCCCTGCACCATCGATGGCACGCCGCTGGTGATCTCGCCGTGCATGGGCATCGCCATGTCCCCCGGCGACGGGAAAACCGCCGAAGAACTGCTCAACCGCGCCGAAAGCGCCATGCACATGGCCAAGGACAGCGGCCGCCGCAACCTGCAGTTCTATGCACCCGCCCAGGACGGCCAGGCCACCCAGGCCCAGATGCTGATGCAGGAGCAGCAGCTGCGCGGCGCGCTGGAGCGCGGCGAGTTCGAGCTGTACTACCAGCCCCAGACCTTCACGGCCGATGGCCGGCTGGCGGGCTTCGAGGCCCTGGTGCGCTGGCGCCACCCGCAGCGCGGCCTGGTCCTGCCCGGCGAGTTCATCGGCTTTGCCGAGGCGCGCGGCCTGATCTCGGCCATAGACCACTGGGTGCTGCGCGAGGCCTGCCGCCAGGCGCGCCAGTGGCAGGACGAGGGCCTGGCGCCGGTGCCGCTGTCCGTGAACCTCTCGGCGTTGGAATTCCGCCAGCGCGACATGGCGCGCGAGGTGGCACAGGTGCTGGAAGAAACGGGGCTGGAGGCGCGCTGGCTGCACATCGAACTGACCGAATCCACGCTGATGCACACCAGCGGGCAGGTGCAGGACACCTTGCAGGCGCTGCAGGCCCTGGGCGTGGGCCTGGCCATCGACGACTTCGGCACCGGCTACTCCTCGCTGGCCTACCTGCGCCGCCACCCGATCAACCAGCTCAAGATAGACCGCTCCTTCATCGCCGACGTCCCCGATAGCGAGGACGACACGGCCATCGTCACCGCCATCGTGCAGATGGGCCACAGCCTGCACCTGGACATCGTGGCGGAAGGCGTGGAAACACCGGCCCAATTGGCGCTTTTGCGGGAGCTGGGCTGCGGCATGATGCAGGGATACCTTGTGGCGCCGCCCCTGCCGGCCGAGAGGGCGCGCGCCTGGCAATTGCACAACAGTCATCCAGTCCAACGACAATAGCCCATGGTTTTGCTTCACAACCCCTCGCAGGCCTCCAGGGCCGCAGCCACCTTGCACACCGACCCACAGCGGGCCCTGGAGCACGTACAGCAGATCTACCGGGAGCAGATAGAGCACCTTCGCTCGAACATGCAGCGCTTCGTCTCCGGCGAAACCCCGGCCGCGCCCGTCCACGCCTACTACCCCTTCGTTCGCATGCACACGAGCACCGTGTCGCGCGCCGACACGCAACTGGCCTACGGCTTCGTCGAGGGCCCGGGCACGCACGAGGCCACGCTCACGCGGCCCGACCTGTTCTCGCGCTACTACGCCGAGCAGTTCCGCCTGCTGATCAAGAGCCACGGCGTGCCGCTGGAGGTGGGCCTGAGCGACAAGCCCATCCCCATCCACTTCTCGTTCGCCGAGAACGACCACATCGAGGGAACGCTGACGCGCGAGCGGCGCCAGCTGATGCGCGATGTGTTCGACCTGCCCGACCTCGAGGCCATGGACGACGGCATCGCCAACGGCACCTGGCGCCCCCAGCCGGGCGAGGCCCTGCCGCTGTCGCTGTTCACGGCCCCGCGCGTGGACTATTCGCTGCACCGCCTGCGCCACTACACGGGCACCCAGCCCGAGTGGTTCCAGAACTTCGTGCTGTTCACCAACTACCAGTTCTACATCGACGAATTCATCCGCCTGGGCCACGCCGAAATGGCCAGGGAAGACAGCGAGTACGTGGCCTTCATCGAGCCCGGCAACGTGGTCACGCGCCGCACCGGCCTGCCGGCCCAGCCCAATGACGAGCTGGGCACGCCGCCGCCGCGCCTGCCGCAGATGCCGGCCTACCACCTGGTGCGCGCCGACCACAGCGGCATCACCATGGTCAACATCGGCGTGGGCCCGGCCAACGCCAAGACCATCACCGACCACATCGCCGTGCTGCGCCCGCATGCCTGGATGATGCTGGGCCACTGCGCGGGCCTGCGCAACAGCCAGCAGCTGGGCGACTACGTGCTGGCCCATGCCTATGTGCGCGAGGACCATGTGCTGGACGAGGAGCTGCCGCTGTGGGTGCCCATTCCCGCGCTGGCCGAGATCCAGCTGGCCCTGCAGCAGGCCGTGGCCGACGTCACGCAGATGGACGGACCCGACCTCAAGCGCATCATGCGCACCGGCACCGTGGCCAGCACCGACAACCGCAACTGGGAACTGCTGCCCAACAACCTGCCCCAGCTGCGCTTCAGCCAGAGCCGCGCCGTGGCGCTGGACATGGAAAGCGCCACCATCGCGGCCAACGGCTTCCGCTTCCGCGTGCCCTATGGAACGCTGCTGTGCGTGTCCGACAAGCCGCTGCACGGCGAGATCAAGCTGCCCGGCATGGCCAACCACTTCTACCGCGAGCGCGTGGACCAGCATCTGCGCATCGGCATGCGCGCCATCGACATCCTGCGCGAGGGCGGCACCCAGCGCCTGCACAGCCGCAAGCTGCGCAGCTTTGCGGAGGTGGCGTTCCAGTAAGCGAGCGTTGCCCGCTCCTGCGTTTCGCCTCTCGCCTCGCACCGCCATCCAGGGACGTCCATGCCCTCCACGCTGCCGCCCCTGGACTTTTTCTCCATGACCGCGGTCGTGGCCATGAACATGATGGCCATGTCGGCCGCCCTGCCCCTGGCCATGGGCCGGCGCGTCAGCGGCGCCGCGCGCCATGCCCAGCATTTCTTCCTGATCCAGGCCGGGGCCTGGATCTGCATCCTGATCGCCAGCCGCCTGCCGCATGGCCTGCTCTGGCGCGATCTTCTGTCGCTGGGCGCCGCCGTCTGCGCGGCCTGCGCCCAATGGCAAATGGTGCGCGCCCTGCGCGAATGGCTGGGGCCGCGCCCGCGCTGGCTGGAGTGGGGGCTGATCGCACTGTGCGTGCTGGGACCGCTGGGCTTTGCCCTGCTGCTGCCGCAAACGGCCCTGCGCACCGGCTGGTTCAGCGCCACCCACGGACTGAGCCTGGTAGCCCTGGCCGGCCTGTGCCTGGGCCCGCGCCGGCCCGTGGCGCGCAGCTGGCGCTACCTGATGTGCGGCGTGGCCGCCTTCATGGGATTGATGCTCTTGCTGCGCAGCTACCTGGCCCTGGCCACGCCCTTCCTGCCCAGCTTCACCGCGGACAGCGGCGCCAACCAGATCTTCGCCCTGCTGACCACGCTGAGCAGCACGCTTCTGATGGTGGCCGTGCTCGTGGCCTGGCGCGACGAGACCAGCCAGCAACTGCGCGACCTGGCCTTGCAGGACATGCTCACCGGGCTGCCCAACCGCCGCGCCCTGCTGGAGCGTGCACCCGCCATGCTGGCCCATGCCCAGCGCCACCGGCAGCCCCTGGCCCTGGTGATGCTGGACCTGGACCACTTCAAGCATGTCAACGACGAATACGGCCATGCCGTGGGCGACCAGACGCTGTGCCTGTTCGCCCGCCTGCTGCAGCAGCAGCTGCGCAGTGACGAGATCGCCGCGCGCTGGGGCGGTGAGGAGTTCTGCCTGCTGCTCTACACCACGGAGGACGGCGTGGACACCCTGTGCACCCGCCTGCAGTCCGCGCTACTGCAGGCCTCGCGCAAGGTGCTGGGCTTCGAAGTCCGCTTCAGCGCCGGCTGCGCCCACGCACCCCAGGTCTGGAACGGCCTGTGCCTGGAACTGATGCTGGCCCCCGCAGACGCCGCCCTCTACGCCGCCAAGCGCCGCGGGCGCGATTGCTGGACGCAGGTGCGGCTGAGTCCGGCGGCCGCGTCCGAGGCCCAGGGGACGCAGCAGTCGGCCTCCGCCCCTGAGCAGGCCATGGCGCACGGGCACACGCTCTAGTGGGCGCAGTTGCGGATCATGTCCACCGCCTTCTCCGCAATCATCACCGTGGGCGCATTGGTGTTGCCGCTGACGATGCGCGGCATGACCGAGGCATCGACCACGCGCAGGCCCTTGATGCCGTAGACACGCAGCTGCGCATCGACCACGTCCATGGGCCCCGGCCCCATGCGGCAGCTGCCCACAGGGTGATAAATGGTGTCGGCATGACTGCGGATGAAGGCCTCGATGCCGGCCTCGTCCTGCGCGCCGGCAGAGACCGGCATCTCGCGCCCGCCCAGGGCCGCCAGTGCCGGCTGGGCCAGGATCTCGTGGGCACGGCGCACGCCGTTCACCATGCGCCGCATGTCCTGCGCGTCGGAGAAAAAGGCCGGGTCCACCAGCGGCAGGGCCAGCGGGTCGGCACTGGCCAGGCGCAGGCTGCCGCGGCTGGCCGGCTGCAGCACGCAGACATGCAGCGAATAGCCATGGCCCCAGACCGTCTTGCGCCCGTGGTCCACCAGCTTGGCGACGACGAAGTGCAGCTGCAGATCGGGCGCAGCCTCGCCAGGGCTGCTGCGGATGAAGCCTCCCGCCTCGGCAAAGTTGGTGGTCAGCATGCCGCGCCGCTGGCTGCGCCATTGGCCCACGGCGGCCAGCAATCTGCGCGCACCGCCCAGTGACAGGCCGAAGCTGTCGGTCAGCTGCGCGCCATCGACCACCAGCACCACATCCGGGTGGTCATGCAGATGCGCGCCCACGCCGGGCAGATGGTGGACCACATCGATGCCCAGCGAACGCAGGTGCTCGCCCGGCCCCACGCCAGACAGCATCAGCAACTGGGGCGACAGCAGCGCTCCACCGCTGAGCAGCACCTCGCGACGGCAGTGCAGTTGCTGCACCGTACCGCCCTGCAGGTACTCCACGCCCACGGCGCGCCGGCCCTCGAACAGAATGCGCAGCACCTGGGCACCCGTTTCCACGCGCAGATTGGGCCTGGCACGGTGCGGTGCCAGATAGGCCTTGGCGACGTGGTGGCGCTCGCCGTGGCGCTGGGTGACCTGGTACAGGCCCACGCCCTCCTGCGCCTGGCCGTTGAAATCCGCGTTGTGCGCATGGCCGGCCTGCACGCCCGCCTGCACGAAGGCCCGGGACAGCGGGTTGGGATCGCGCAGGTCGGCCACGTTCAGCGGCCCGCCCGCGCCATGCCAGGCATCGGCGCCGCGCTCGTTGTGTTCGGCACGCAGGAAATAGGGCAGCACCTCGTTCCAGCTCCAGCCCGGGTTGCCCTGGGCCGCCCAGTGGTCGTAGTCGGCCGGCTGGCCGCGCACATAGACCATGGCATTGACCGCGCTGGAGCCGCCCAGCACCTTGCCGCGCGGTTGGTGGCCGCGCCGCCCGCCCAGGCCCGGCTGGGGCACGGTGGACAGGCCCCAGCTGTGGCGACCGCCCTTGGCCATGGCGGCCATGCCCGCCGGACAGTGGATGAGCACGCTGGAATCGGGGGCCCCGGCCTCCAGCAGCGCCACCTGCGTCTCGGCCTCCTCGCTGAGCCGGCCCGCCAGCACCGAGCCCGCCGATCCCCCTCCGATCACGATGTAGTCCAGCATGTCTCTCCTCCCCTGCGGTGTAGCCATCCACTGTTGCAGTCGCCTGCGCGGCGCCGCAAGCCGGGGCAAACCCGGTGGATGCTCCGAATCCCGCTACGATCGCTGGATCGCATTCACGTTCGCATTCACTTTGTTCGTTTGAGGAGATTGACAGTCATGGCAATTCAAACCGTAGGCATCATCGGCGCAGGCACCATGGGCAACGGCATCGCGCAGGCCTGCGCGGTATCGGGCATCGACGTGGTCATGGTGGACATCTCGGAGGCCGCCGTCCAGAAGGGCGTGGCAACCGTCTCGGGCAGCCTGGACCGCCTGATCAAGAAGGAAAAGCTGACCGAAGCCGACAAGGCTGCAGCCCTGGCCCGCATCAAGACATCGACCGACTACGCGGCGCTCCAGGGCGCGCAGCTGGTCATCGAGGCCGCCACCGAGAACTACGAGCTCAAGGTCAAGATCCTCAAGCAGCTGGACGCGCTGCTGGATGCCGACGTCATCGTCGCCACCAACACCTCGTCCATCTCCATCACCCAGTTGGCTGCCGTGACGGGCCGTGCCGACAAGTTCATCGGCATGCACTTCTTCAACCCCGTGCCCATGATGGCGCTGGTGGAGATCATCGTCGGCCTGCAGACCAGCGACGCAACGCACGCCACGGTCAAGGAACTGTCCGAGCGCCTGGGCAAGAGCCCCATCACCGTGAAGAACGCGCCCGGCTTCGTGGTCAACCGCATCCTGGTGCCCATGATCAACGAGGCCTTCTTCGTGCTGGCCGAAGGCCTGGCATCGGCCGAGGACATCGACGCCGGCATGAAGCTGGGCTGCAACCAGCCCATCGGCCCGCTGGCCCTGGCCGACATGATCGGCCTGGACGTGTGCCTGGCCGTGATGGAGGTCTACCTCAAGGAATTCGGCGACAGCAAGTACCGCGCCTGCCCCCTGCTCAAGGAAATGGTGGCCGCCGGCCGCCTGGGCCGCAAGACGGGCCGCGGCGTGTACAGCTACTGATACACGGCCTTTGCCTGCCTGCCGGCCCGCACGGGCCGGCCGTCTTCTGCGCGACTGCGCCCTCCAGCGGCCTGCTCTAAGGTCCATGCGCAGGAGACAACCATGGACATCAACACCCCCACCCCGCCGCCCGAAGGCTGCATCAGCTGCGAAGTGCGCGGCCATGTGCTGCTGATCGGCATCAACCGCCCCGCCAAGCGCAACGGCTGGACGCCGCCCATGTTCCAGCAGCTGGCCGAGGCCTATACGCGCCTGGACGACGATCCAGAGTTGCGCGTGGGCGTGCTGCATGCGTTTGGCAGCCATTTCACGGCGGGGCTGGACCTGCCGGTGATGGCGGAGTACCTGCGCTCGGGCAGGAAGGCCATCCCGCAAGGCCTGGTGGAGCCGCACGACTACGGCCTGGTCGGCTACCGGCGCCGCGCCAAGCCCATGGTGGTGGCCGTCAAGGGCATCTGCTTCACGGTGGGCATCGAACTGATGCTGGGAGCCGACATCGTGGTGGCGGCCGATGACTGCCGCTTTTCCCAGCTGGAGGTGCAGCGCTGCATCATGCCCACGGGCGGCGCCACGCTGCGCATGGCCGAGCGTGCGGGCGTGGGCAATGCCATGCTGCACCTGCTCACGGCCGATGAGTTCGACAGCGCCGAGGCCTATCGCCTGAACTTCGTGCAGAAGGTGGTGCCGGCGGGCCAGGAACTGGCCGAGGCCCTGCGCATTGCCGAGCGGATTGCCGCCCAGGCGCCGCAGGCCGTGGTGGCCACGCGACTCAATGTGCTCAAGGCCATCGAGCTGGGCCAGGCCGCCGCCGTGGCCGACTTCATTCCCGTGCAGCAGCGCCTGGCCAGCAGCGAGGATGCCGCCGAAGGCGTGCGCTCCTTCATCGAGAAACGCCCCGCGCGCTTCACGGGCCGATAGGCCTTTCTCGCCCTCCCGATCTTCCCCCTCCGATCTGGAGGGATTTCCCCAGTTAAATTGTGCACAATTTAATTGACAGCAATAATTCAACCCATGCCACGCAACGCCCTGCCCACCGACACCCCCGAGCTTCTGCGCCTGGACAACCAGGTCTGCTTTGCGCTGTACTCGGCGTCGCTGGCCATGACCAAGCTCTACAAGCCCCTGCTCGAGGGCATCGGCCTGACCTATCCGCAGTACCTGGTGATGCTGGTGCTGTGGGAGCGCGACGGCCTGACCGTGTCGGAGATCGGCGAGCAGCTGACCCTGGATTCGGGCACGCTGACGCCGCTGCTCAAGCGGCTCGAAGGCGCGAACCTGCTGGAGCGGGTGCGCGATGCACAGGACGAGCGCCGCGTGCGCATCACGCTCACCCCGCAAGGCCGGGCACTGCGCGATGCGGCTGAAAAGATTCCCGCCTGCGTGCTGCAAAGCACGCAGTGCACGCTGCCCGAGTTGCAGGCGCTGACGCAGCAACTCGGCGCACTGCGCCAGCGGCTGGCGCCGCGCCGCAGCGACTGACAACGGATTGCCGATTTCCTCCACCCGTCCGCACAGCCGGACAACTTTGCAAAAGGAAGACACCATGGCCCAGCTCGAAAAAGTCCTGTACACCGCACGTGCCCACACCACCGGCGGCCGCGACGGCGCCTCGCGCACCGATGACGGACGCCTGGACGTGACCCTTTCCTCGCCAGGCACCAGCGGCACGGGCACCAATCCCGAGCAGCTGTTCGCCGCAGGCTACTCGGCCTGCTTCATCGGCGCCATCAAGGCCGTGGCCGGCAAGCAGAAGATCAGCCTGCCGCAGGACCTGTCCATCGACGCCGAAGTGGACCTGGGCACCATCCCCAACGCCTACGGCATCGCTGCCCGCCTGAAGGTCAGCCTGCCCGGCATGGACAAGGCCGCCGCCCAGGCCCTGGTGGACGCGGCCCACCAGGTCTGCCCCTACTCCAACGCCACGCGCGGCAACATCGACGTGCAGATCACCCTGGCCTGATCAGGCCCAGTCCGGCCTCTGCAGCCATTGCAGCCTGCGACCCCGGAGGTCGTAGCGTGCATGGCAGGTCAACGGGCCGTGCAAGGCGTCGGCCGCATAGCTGACCAGCGCGATCTCGCCCACGGCGGCCTGCCAGTGCTCCAGCACCGGCAGGCCGCTTATCCATTGCAGCACCTGGGCGCGTGGCCAGGCGGCGTTCCAGGCGCCCAGCGTCACATGGGGCACGTAGGGGCGCAGCGCCTCGGTCAGCGCCAGCCCGGGCCTTGCCGGCCTGAGTGCACCATGCAGCATGCCCAGCGTGGGCCCGCCCTGGCTGCTGTCGCGCACCTGCAGATAGGGCGCCATCTCGAAACTGCCCCAGCCGCCGAATTCCAGTTGCAGCGGCGCGGCCGGCAGGTCCTGCAGCGCGTGCAAGTCGCGCGATAGTTCCGCCGCGCCGTAGGCGTCCGGCAGGGCCGCATCGCCATCCAGAAAGCCCGCCGTGGCCAGGGTCACATGCAGTTGCCGCTGGCAGTGCGGAACCAGCGCCGTGCCCAGCAAACGACGTGCCTGCGCACAGGCGGCTTGCACGGCGTCGCGCACGGGCGGGGCCAGCGCCTGCATCGCCACCACCCAGACCGCATAGCGGCCACGGCCGAGGTGCCAATCACTCCAGTCGTCGGATGGCCCGGCCGCGCTGGCAATGGCATGGGATTGCAGGAAATGGGGCAGCAGCGGCACGGCGGGCGAATCGGCAAAGGCTAGGCAGCCGCACAGCTTAAGCCAGCCCCGGCGACAATCGCCCCATGTACGTCACACCGCACGATCCTGATCTGAATGCCGTCCCCGACGACGGCTCGCACGCCTATGCCCGCCTCACGCCCGACGTGGTGCTCGATGCCCTGGCCTCGGTCGGCCTGTGGGGCGACGGCCGGCTCACGGCCCTGGCCTCCTACGAGAACCGCGTCTACCAGGCCGTGCTGGAGGACGGCGAACGCGTTGTGCTGAAGTTCTACCGCCCGGGCCGCTGGAGCCGCGAGCAAATCCTGGAGGAGCATGCCTTCAGCGCCGAGCTGACGGCCGCCGAAGTGCCCGCCGTGCCCCCGCTGGTGCTGGAAGGCGCCACGCTGCACAGCCACGCGGGCTTTGATTTCTCGGTCAGCCCCTGGCGCGGAGGCCGTCCGCCCGAGCTGGACGACTTCGAGGTGCTGGAATGGACCGGCCGCTTCCTGGCGCGCATCCACACCGTGGGCGCGGCCCGGCCCTTTGCGCACCGGCCGGCGCTGGACCTGGCCAGCTTTGGCCAGGATTCCATGCAGTGGCTGCTGGGCCAGCAGCTGATTCCGCTGGAAGTGGAATCCACCTGGAAGGCCGCCTGCCAGCGCGCGCTGGACCTGATGGCACCCGCCGCCGACGGCATGAGCGCGGCCGGCCACTTCGGCCTGCACAGCGCGCGCACGCTGCGCCTGCATGGCGACTGCCATCCCGGCAACGTGCTGTGGACGCCGCTGGACGACGAAGGCCGCGGCGGCCCGCATTTCGTGGACCTGGACGATGCGCGCACCGGCCCGGCCGTGCAGGACCTGTGGATGCTGCTGTCGGGCGACCGGGGCCAGCGCACACGCCAGCTGGGCGCCCTGCTGGATGGCTACGAGCAGTTCCGTCCCTTCGACCGCCGCGAGCTGGCCCTGATCGAGCCGCTGCGCACGCTGCGCCTCATTCACTACAGCGCCTGGCTGGCGCGGCGCCAGGACGATCCGATCTTTGCCATCAACTTCCCCTGGTTCGGCACGCCCGACTACTGGCGCGGACAGGTGGACATGCTCAACGAGCAGATCGAAGCCATGCAGGAAGAGCCTCTATACGCCTGAGGCCACCGGGCCGCCTGCCTCCCGAAGACAGATATCTTTACAAATTGTCCAAGCCCGCGGCGCCCTATCCAGGGCTGCGGGTTCCGGGGTATTCTCGGCCCGAAATCCCATCGGCCATGCCCTACTCCGCCTTCCCACCATCGCTGCCCAACCCGCTACAGCCCTTGCCTGCCGCGCAAAAGGTGCTGGTGGTGGACGACGTTCCGGACAACGCCACCGTCATCTGCCAGGTGATCAAGGATCTGTGCGGCCCGCTTGTGGCCTACACCGGCGAGGAGGCACTGGCCCTGGCCCACCAACACCAGCCCGACCTCATCCTGCTGGACATCCGCATGCCGGAGATGGACGGCTTCGAGGTCTGCCGCCGCCTCAAGGCCGACCTGGAGACCGCGCATATCCCCATCATCTTCCTCACCGCGCTGACCGAGCCCCATTGCGAGGAACTGGGCCTGAACCTGGGCGCCGTGGATTTCGTGACCAAACCCTTTCGCCCGGCCGTGCTCAAGGCACGCGTGCGCACGCATCTGGAGATTGCACAGCAGCGCCAGATGCTGCAGCTGCTGTCGCACAGCGACGGGCTGACGGGCGCGGCCAACCGGCGCTTCTTCGGAGCCCAGCTGGCGCGCGAGTTCATGCGCCTGCAGCGCCTGGGCGAGCCGCTGTCGCTGGTGATGATCGACGTGGACCATTTCAAGGCCTACAACGACCACTACGGCCATCTGGTCGGGGATGAATGCCTGAGCCAGCTGTCCCAGGCCATCCAGGGCGCGCTGCACCGGCCGGGCGATCTGCTGGCGCGCTATGGGGGCGAGGAATTCGTCTGCCTGCTGCCCCATACGGCGCTGGATGGCGCGGTGCTGGTGGCGCAGGGCATCGTCGATGCGCTCAGGGTGCTGGACCTGCCCCATGCCGCCTCGCCCCTGGGCCAGGCGCTGACCGTGAGCCTGGGCGTGGCCTGCATCGCGCCTTCGCCCACCAACAGTGCCCAGCAACTGCTGGCCGATGCCGATCGGCGCCTGTACCTTGCAAAAAACGCTGGTCGCGACCGCATCGTCTGGGCTGGGTGACCGGAAACACCCCCTGAGGCGCTACGCGCCTTCCCCCCGTTGCACGGCGCCTCTCTACTCGCTTCGCGAGGGAGGGGGACGACGCCCTCGGCTGGGCGCCCCCGCCGCGAGGCGGCTCTTGCTTGGCGTCCCTGAGTTGGGCCGTGGCAGTTTCACACAGCGCGATAGAGCCGGCTCAGCAACGTCCATCGACGCGGCAGGTCGGCACGACCTGACCGCTGGCGTCGCGCCATTGCAACTGGCCGGCCGGGGTCTGATGCGGGGCTGCAGGCGCTGGCTCCTGGGCCGGTTGAACGTTGGAACGCTGCGGATCGTGCAGCACGGTGGATGAACCCACGCCCACGCCGACCCGCGCGCCGCCCACGCCCGTGGAGGCGCCCACGCCTGCGCTGCCCAGCACCTGGCCGCTCTGGTTGACGCCGACGCCAACGCCGACCGGGCCCACGCCCGTGCCGACCCCGGCACTCAGCCCGCCGCTGCCCAGCCCCACGCCCACCGACACGGGGCCGACCGGAATGCCGATGCCCACGCCGCCGCCCACCGAGCCGCAGCCGGCCAGCAGCAGCGCGCAGGCACCAAGCGCGGTCCACGCTGCCTTGCGGGATGGCAGGGAGGTCATGAAAGCGGAGGGTGGAACTGGCATGCCGGACTCTCTGGACAAGGGAAAACACAGGGACGGCCACAGGGTACACCCGCCCGCCCGGCGCACGATGCCGGCGGTATGCCCGGGTCCATGCCAGGGGCTCGGAGGCAGCGAAACACCCGGGACACGCGGGTTTCTTAGAATTCACCCATTGGCCTGCGGGTCATTCCAGATTCCATGCGCTCCCGGGCAGTGCCGTGGCGCCACGGCGGCGCCAGGCCCGCGCGGCGCCGCCTCCACCCCGCTGTCCCCTCGCTTTCGCTTTCTTCGCGCTCCTTCTTCTATGCAAACCCGTTGGCCACCCTATGCGTGGGTGTGTTTTTCCATGTGCGTGGGCGTCATGGGCACCGCCCTGGCCAGCCCGCTGTACCCGCTGTACCAGCAGGCCTGGGGGCTGCAGCCCAGCCACATCACGCAGATCTTCGTGGCCTATATGTTCGGCGCGCTGGCCAGCCTGCTGTTCCTGGGCCGGCTGACCGACCGTTTCGGCTTTGTCACCGTGCTGCGCGCCGGGCTGATCCTGATGACGCTGGGCGTGCTGGCCTCCACCGTGGCCTGGAACGTGCCCAGCTTTGCGCTGGGGCGCGTGGTGATCGGCGTGGCTTCGGGGCTGATCACCACCTCGGCCTCGGTGGGCATGACCCGGCTCAACAACCGGGGCGACCTGCAGCGCGCTGCTGCCACCACCAGCCTGACCATCGCCTTCGGCTTCGGGCTGGGCCCCGTGGTGGGCGGGCTGATCGCGCAGTGGCTGCCCTGGCCGCTGGTCACGGCCTACATCCCCTCGCTGGGGCTGGGGCTGCTGGCCGTCTATGCGCTGTACCAGGTGCGCATCGCCGAGCCGGCCGAGCTGGCATCCACCCAGGCACGCGCGCTGCACTGGCGCGATTTCATGCCCACCATCACGCTGCCGGAGCGCCGCTTTGCGCGCCACTACGCGCTGGGCGGCATGTGCGCGTTCTGCGCCTTCGGCATGTTCAGCCTGTTCGCCTCGCTGGCGCCCAGCTTCATGCAGCGCATGGTGCCCTGGCACGGGCCGGCTGTCTCGGGCCTGTCCATCGGCGTGATCCTGTTCCTGTCGGCAGGTTTCCAGTACCTGGCGCGCCCACGCCCGACCAAGGGCTCGGCCATTCTGGGCTTTGCCTGCCTGGTGGCCTGCAACCTTCTGCTGCTGGTCAACAGCTTCGCGGGCTCGGCCCTGCTGTTCGCGCTCAGCGTGATCACCACGGCGGCAGGTCACGGCCTGTGCAACCTGGCGGGCATGTCCATCGTCAACAAGGTCTCCACGCCGGCCACGCGCACGGGCCTGCTGTCCACGTACCTGGTGGTCGGCTACCTGGGCACCATCGTGCCCATCCTGGGCCTGGGCTGGCTCTCGGACCATATCGGCATCACCGAGGCCCTGGTCGCCTACTGCATCGTCATGGGTGCGCTGGCCGGCTGGCTGTGCTGGATGTGCACGCGCACGCCCACGCTGCCCATGCCCAAGCACTAGGGCCTGTTCGCGCCCACGCGCAGGCCTGTTCAGCGAAAGTGCGGCCCCGGCCCGTCTTCGGCCAGGCAGTCGCCGTCATTGCGCAGCGGGCAGACCTTGAGGGACAGGCAGCCGCAGCCTATGCAGCCGTCGATCTGGTCGCGCAGTTGGGTCAGGCCCTGGATGCGCGCATCCAGCGCATGGCGCCAGCGTGCGGACAGCGCGGCCCAGTCGGCCTGCGTGGGCGTGCGGCCGCTGGGCAGGTCCTGCAGCGCCTCGGCAATCTCGGCCAGCGGCACGCCCATGCGCTGGGCCACCTTGATGACCGCCACGCGCCGCAGCACGGCGCGCGCATAGCGGCGCTGGTTGCCGGGCGTGCGCAGGCTCTCGATCAGTCCCTGGCGCTCGTAGAAATGCAGGGCCGAGACGGTGATGCCGCTGCGCCGGGCGACTTCGCCCACGGAAAGGATGGCCGGCCCGTCATGGTCGGACGCGGTGACACCGGCAGAAGACAGATTCATGGCAGCAGGAAAATAGACGCAGGGAAAATAGGTCCAAGCAGGCCTGCATTTGACCTCAACTTTGGTTGAGGTTCCACACTGGCAAGCCTCGCCGGCAGGTCCGGCGCAACCTCAGACTCCAAGCCATACATGCCACACGACGCACTTGCCACCTCCTCGGCACAGCCCGCAGCTTCCACGGCCCCGCAACTGCACCATCTGCAGCCCGCCGGCCTCTACGACGCCACGCCCAACGGCTACACACATGTGGTCACCGTGCACGGGCCGGCGCAATGGGCCTTCGTCTCGGGCCAGGGCGGCGAGAACCAGGCGGGAGACCTGCCCGAGAGCTTCGCGGTGCAGGCGCAGCAGGCCCTGTCCAACCTCAAGCTGGCGCTGCAGGCGGCGGGCGCGGACATGGGCCAGGTGGTCAAGCTGACCCTGCTCATCGTGGACCACTCGGAGGCCCGCTTCAACGACTGGCAGGCCGCCGTACGCCTGCATTGGGGGGATGGCGCCCCCGGCGATGCCCGGCCGCGCTTTCCGGCCTGCACCCTGATCCCCGTGCCCCGGCTGGCCCTGCCCGGCATGCTGATCGAGGTCGATGCCGTGGCCGCGCTGCCCGCCACCGCCCAGCCGGCGCGGCCGCCGCTGTGGGTCTGACCCGTCCGTTTGCCAGCGATCAGCAGATACCACAGGCATTCGTCCGATGAACAGATCCTCCCCGGCCTCCTCCCTGTCCTCACCGTCCATGCAAGCCACCGCCACGCCCGTGCTGCCGCACAGCACCTTGCTGCTCATGGCCACGGCCTGCGGCCTGTGCGCGGGCGCCAATTACTTCAACCAGCCGCTGCTGCACTCCATCGCCATCGACCTGGGCATCAGCGAGGCGCGTGCCTCGCTGACGGTGACCATGGCCCAGGTGTCCTATGCGCTGGGGCTGCTGCTGCTCGTGCCGCTGGGCGACATGCTGGAACGCCGCCGCCTGGTGCTGGGCCTGATGCTGCTGGCCGCGCTGGGCATGCTGGCCAGCGGCATGGCGCACAGCTTTGCGCTGCTGGCGGCGGGCACGCTGATGACGGGGCTGTTCTCGGTCGCGGCCCAGGTGCTGGTGCCCATGGCGGCCAGCTTTGCGGCGCCCGGCGCCAGCGGGCGCGCCGTGGGCCTGGTCATGAGCGGGCTGCTGATCGGCATCCTGGCGGCGCGCAGCGTGGCGGGCGTGCTGTCGCAGCTGGGCGGCTGGAATGCCGTCTACTGGGTGGGCGCGGTGGCCACGGCGGGCGTGGCCCTGCTGCTGCGGCGCGCGCTGCCCCTGGCACGGCCGGCCCAGCGCATCGGCTATGGCGCCGTGATGCGCTCCCTGCTCACGCTGGCGCGCGAGCAGCCGCGCCTGCGCAGCCGGGCGCTGATCGGCGGCATGGGCTTTGCCACGGTGAGCGTGCTGTTCTCGACCATGGCGCTGCTGCTGGCAGGGCCGGGCTACGGGTTCGGCGATGCCCAGATAGGCCTCATCGGCCTGGTCGGCGTGGCCGGCGCCCTCATGGCCAACATGGCAGGGCGCCTGGCCGACCGGGGGCTGGAGCAGCGCACCACGCTGGCTGGCGGCCTGCTGATGCTGGCGGGCTGGGCAGCGCTATGGCTGGGCGGCACCAGCCTGTGGTGGTTTCTGGCGGGGCTGCTCATCGTCGACGCCGCACTGCAGGCCCTGCACATCAGCAACCAGAACGTGATCTACGCGCTGGCGCCCTCGGCGCGCTCGCGCATCAATGCGGTCTACATGACCGGGTACTTCATCGGTGCCTCGCTGGGCTCGGCCGTGGGCTCGACGGTCTGGCTGCACTGGGGGTGGACGGGTGCCAGCGTTGCGGGCCTGGCCCTGAGCCTGGCGACGCTGGCCGTGGTGGCCTGGGACAGAAGCCTGGCACGCCAGGCCAGGGCGCGGGCATAGGAAATCGCACCAGCCAGCGGCACGGCGGCGCAGGAATGCACTGCAAACGTGCCGCTCTCCGCCCCGCGCAAGGCAGCGCACGCACCAATCCGATGCAATTGCGCACCAATAGTGCGCATCCGCCACTGCACCGGATTGGCACGCTAAATGCATGACGAAGGCCGTTACAACCACCACGCCCCGTACCGCCCGTCACGCCCATGTCCGCAGCGCTACCGATCACCGCCGCACCCGCTTGCGCCTCGGGCTGGCAGGCCATGCTGGAGCTGCGCTTCGGGCACCGCGCCGGCCAGGGCAGCGTGCTTTCCCACGCACGCCACAGCGGCCCGCTGCGCGTGCAAAAACCGCTGCACCCCGAAGGTCCCGGCATCTGCCATGCCGTGCTGCTGCATCCGCCCGGCGGCGTGGCCGGCGGCGACCAGTTGCAGATCGATGTGGCCGTGGAGGCCGGCGCCCACGCCCTGCTGACTACGCCCGGCGCCACGCGCTGGTACAAGTCCCAGGGCCGCCCGGCCGCGCAGCGCGTGCGGCTGCGCGTGGAAGAAGGCGCCTTCCTGGAATGGCTGCCGCAGGAAAACATGCTGTTCGCCGGTGCCGACGCCACCATGGCGCTGGACCTGGAGCTTGCCCCGGGCGCGCGCGCCATCGGCTGGGATGCCGTGGTGCTGGGCCGCTATGGCGCCGGCGAGCACTGGAACCACACCGGCGCCGCCCACACCGCTGCCGCGCGCCTGCAGCTTCACAACCGGCTCGCATGCGGCGGACGGCCGCTGTGGCTGGAGCAAGGCGAACTGCACTGCGGCCATGCCCTGCTGTCCAGCCCGGTTGCCTGGGCCGGCTTCCCCATACAGGCCAGCCTCTGGGCCGTGGCCCCGGAACCCCTGGCGGCCATGGAGACATTGAGCGAGCAACTTGCCGCCAGCCTGCCCTGGAGCGATGAGGTGCGCGCCGGCACCAGCCTGCTGGCCGGCCAGGGCGGCGCGCCCTCGGTGCTGCTGCTGCGCGTGCTGGCACGGCGCATGGAGGCGGCACGGGCCGTGCTGCATCAAGGCTGGCGCCTGCTGCGCCCGGCACTGCTGGACATGCCTGCCCGCCCTCCCCGCCTCTGGGCCACCTGATCAACGGAGACTCATCCATGGAACTCACCCCGCGTGAAAAAGACAAGCTGCTGCTGTTCACCGCAGCCCTGGTGGCCGAGCGGCGCAAGGCGCGCGGCCTGAAGCTCAACTACCCCGAGGCCGTGGCGCTGATCAGCGCCGCCGTGCTGGAGTGGGCGCGCGACGGCAGGACCGTGGCCGAGCTCATGCACCTGGGCACCACGGTGCTGACGCGCGCCGATGTGATGGAGGGCATCCCCGAAATGATTCCGGACATCCAGGTCGAAGCCACTTTCCCGGACGGCACCAAGCTGGTCACCGTTCATCACCCGATCGTTTGAGGAGATCCGCCATGTTCCATCCCCGCCTTCTGCTCGCCCCGGCCCTGCTGGCCGCCGCCACGGCCGCCAGCGCCCATACGGGGGCCGGCGCCCACCTGCATGCCGGCGATGGCGCCATGCAGGCCCTGATGGCCGGGCTGTCCCACCCCATCGCGGGCCTGGACCATCTGCTGGCCATGGTGGCGCTGGGCCTGTGGTGCGGGCTGATGCTCAAGCGCCAGTGGCTGCCGCCCGTGGCCTTTGCCACCTGCATGGCGCTGGGCCTGGCGCTGACCCAGACCCCGCTGGAGCTGCCGGCCGTCGAGCCCATGGTGGCCGCCTCGCTGCTGGCCTTCGGCCTGCTGCTGGTGGCCCAGCGCCGCCTGCCCGTGGCCCTGGCCATGGTGCTGGCTGGCACCTTCGCGCTGTTCCACGGATACGCGCATGGCGAGGTCTTCCCCCACGCGCTGCCCGCAGCCGTGTTCTGGGCCTACATGGCGGGCATGGTCGCCACCACGCTGGTGCTGCATGCGCTGGGCGTGGCCTTTGGCCGGGCCATGCGCGGCGGCACGGCATCGGCCTGGGCCGCACGCCTGGCCGGCGTGGCCGCCATGGGCTACGGCGCCGTGGCGCTGGCAGGCTGAACGCGGGAGCCGCACATGACCGAGCGCATCATCCCTGGCGAGCTGCTGGCCGAGCCCGGCGAGATCCTGCTGAACGCAGGCCGGCCGGTGCAGACCCTCACGGTCACCAACACCGGCGACCGGCCCGTGCAGGTGGGCTCGCACTTTCATTTCTTCGAGGTCAACGAGGCCCTGCATTTCGAGCGCACCGCCGCACGCGGCTGGCGGCTGAACATCGCGGCCGGCACGGCCGTGCGCTTCGAGCCCGGGCAGGAGCGCACCGTGGAACTGGTGGAAATCTCCGGCGACCGCATCATCTTCGGCTTCAACGCCAAGGTGATGGGGCCTCTCTGAAAGGGAACATTCATGGCAAGCATCACGCGCCAGGCCTATGCCGAGATGTTCGGCCCCACCGTGGGCGACCGCCTGCGGCTGGCCGACACGGCCCTGGTCATCGAGATCGAGAAGGACCACACGATCTACGGCGAAGAGGTCAAGTTCGGCGGCGGCAAGGTCATCCGCGACGGCATGGGCCAAAGCCAGCGCATGGCCGCCGACTGCGCCGACACCGTCATCACCAATGCCGTGATCATCGACCACTGGGGCATCGTCAAGGCCGACATCGCCATCAAGAACGGGCTGATCGCAGGCATAGGCAAGGCCGGCAACCCGGACATGCAGCCGGGCGTGACCATCGTCATCGGCCCCGGCACCGAGATCATTGCGGGCGAGGGCATGATCGTCACGGCCGGCGGCATCGACACGCACATCCACTTCATCTGCCCGCAGCAGATCGACGAAGCGCTGACCAGCGGCGTGACCACCATGATCGGCGGCGGCACGGGCCCGGCCACGGGCACCTTCGCCACCACGGTCACGCCCGGCCCCTGGCACATGGAGCGCATGCTGCAGGCCGTGGATGGCTACCCCATGAACATCGGCCTGCTGGGCAAGGGCAACGCCAGCCAGGCCGCGCCGCTGCGCGAGCAGATCGCGGCAGGCGCCATCGGCCTGAAGCTGCACGAGGACTGGGGATCGACGCCCGCCGCCATCGACTGCTGCCTGGGCGTGGCCGACGAGACCGACACCCAGGTCGCCATCCACACCGACACGCTCAACGAGGGCGGCTTCGTGGAAGCCACGGTGGCCGCCTTCAAGGGCCGCACCATCCACACCTACCACACCGAAGGTGCCGGCGGCGGCCACGCGCCCGACATCATCAAGGTCTGCGGCGAGGCCAACGTGCTGCCCTCGTCCACCAACCCCACGCGGCCCTACACGGTGAACACGCTGGACGAGCACCTGGACATGCTCATGGTCTGCCACCACCTGGATGCCTCCATTGCCGAGGACATCGCCTTCGCCGAAAGCCGCATCCGCCGCGAGACCATCGCGGCCGAGGACGTGCTGCACGACCTGGGCGCCTTCTCCATGATCTCCAGCGACAGCCAGGCCATGGGCCGCGTGGGCGAGGTCGTGCTGCGCACCTGGCAGACCGCGCACAAGATGAAGGTCCAGCGCGGCAGCCTGCCGGGCGACAACGCACGCCACGACAACTTCCGCGTCAAGCGCTACGTGGCCAAGTACACCATCAACCCGGCGCGCACGCATGGCATCGCCCATGTCGTGGGCTCGGTGGAGGTGGGCAAGCTGGCCGACCTGGTGCTGTGGCGGCCGGCGTTCTTCGGCGTCAAGCCCAGCCTCATCCTCAAGGGCGGCAGCATCGCCAGCGCCGCCATGGGCGACCCCAACGCCAGCATCCCCACGCCCCAGCCCGTGCACTACCGGCCCATGTTCGCGGGCCAGGGCAGCGGCGTGGCGGCAGCCAGCCTGACCTTCGTCTCACAGGCCGCCCAGCAGGCCGGCGTGGCAGACCGCTACAGCCTGCGCAAGCGCACCGTGGCCGTGGAAAACTGCCGCAGCGTCAGCAAGCGCGACATGGTGCACAACGACTGGCAGCCCAACATCAGCGTCGATCCCGAGACCTACCAGGTCGTCGCCGACGGCCAGCTGCTGACCTGCGAGCCCGCCACCGAGCTGCCGATGGCGCAGCGGTATTTTCTGTTCTGATCACCCCATGCTCACCGTCAACAAACACATGCCCCAGGGCGGGGGCCTTGCCGCCGTGCTGGTCAGGCGCGCCGCCACGCTGGAACTGGACTGGGACATGCGCCAGAAGAGCCGCTTTGCGGCCATCGACTCCACGGGGCGCGAGCTGGCCGTGGTGCTGGCGCGCGGCAGCGTGCTGCGCGGCGGCGATGTGCTGGTGGCCGAGGATGGCAGCCTGGTCGCCGTGCGCGCGGCGCCCCAGGCGGTGTTGCGCGTGACGGCAGCCACGCCGCTGGGCCTGCTGCGTGCGGCCTATCACCTGGGCAACCGGCATATCCCGGTGGAGGTCACGCCCACGCACCTGCACCTGGAAAACGACCCCGTGCTGCACGACATGCTGCTGCGCCTGGGCGCTCAGGTGGCCCTGGTGGACGCGCCCTTCGAGCCCGAGGCCGGTGCCTATGGCGGCGGCCACCGCCACGGCCATGACGCCAGCTTTGCCGAGGACCAGGCGCTGGCGCAGAGCGTGTATGCGCTGCATGACCATGGGCACGCACACGGCCATTCACACGGCCATTCCCACGATCATTCCCACGGGCATGAACATGGCCACGACCACAGCCATGACCATGATCACAAAGGCTGCTGCGGACACGGGCACAGCCACGACCATCCGCATGGCTGACCTGTCGATACAGGGCCTGTGCGCCCTGCTGCACCTGGCGTCGCCCCAGCTGCCCGTGGGCGGCTTCAGCTATTCGCAGGGGCTGGAGGCCGCCATCGAGCACGGCCTGGTCACGGATGCCGGCACGGCGCGCACCTGGATTGCCGATGCGCTGGCCCACGGCTTTGCGCGCTGCGAGGCGCCGCTGTGGCTGCTGCTGCGCCGGGCCTGGAGCGCAAGCGACGAGGTGGCGGTCCACGAATGGAACCAGTGGTTCATTGCCAGCCGCGACAGCCGCGAGGCGCGTGCCGAGACGCTGCAGATGGGCTGGTCGCTGCACAGCCTGCTGCGCTCCGTGCCCTGGGGCGGCGAGGCCTTTGCGCCCCGCCTGGCCCGGCTGGGCGCGCTGGTGGACAACCCTGGCCTGGCCTATCCCACGGCCTTTGCCTGCGCCTGCGCCGCCGTGCAAGCCGACGAGGCCCATGCCCTGCTGGCCTATGGCTTTGCCTGGCTGGAGAACCAGGTGGCCGCCGCCATCAAGGCCGTGCCGCTGGGCCAGGTGGCGGGCCAGAGCCTGCTGCTGGCCCTGCATCCGCTGCTGGAGCAGGCCGTGGGCGAGGCCCGCCGCCGCGCCGACGCGCAGCCGCCGCGGCTGGACACCATGCTGCCCCAATGGAGCGTGCTGCAGGCGCGGCACGAACACCAGTACTCCCGGCTTTTCCGGTCCTGATCACTCACCTGTCATCCACCATGAACACCCGCACCAAGAAACTCCCCCCGCTGCGCGTCGGCATCGGCGGCCCGGTCGGCTCCGGCAAGACCACGCTGCTGGAGATGCTGTGCAAGGCCATGCGCGCCCACTACGACCTGGTGGTCATCACCAACGACATCTACACCAAGGAGGACCAGCGCCTGCTGACGGTGGCCGAGGCCCTGCCGCCCGAGCGCATCATGGGCGTGGAGACCGGGGGCTGCCCGCACACGGCCATCCGCGAGGACGCCTCCATCAACCTCGAAGCCGTGGACCGCATGCTGCGCCAGTTCCCCGAGGCGGACATCGTCTTCATCGAAAGCGGAGGCGACAACCTGGCCGCCACCTTCAGCCCCGAGCTGTCGGACCTGACCATCTACGTGATCGACGTGGCAGGCGGCGAGAAGATTCCGCGCAAGGGCGGCCCCGGCATCACCAAGAGCGATCTGCTGGTGGTCAACAAGACCGACCTGGCGCCCTACGTGGGCGCCAACCTGTCCATCATGGAAGCCGACACGCAGCGCATGCGCGCCCGCAAGCCCTATGTGATGGGCAGCGTGAAAAGCGGCAAGGGCCTGCGCGAGGTGATCGACTTCATCACCGAGCGCGGCCTGCTGCCGCCCATGCCCGCGCAGGCCTGAAGACGGCCGTGCACGGCCTTCAGCGCTGCGGCGTGCCGCTGGTGGCCTTGGCCTTGGGCAGGGTGGCCGCGCTGCTGGAGGACACCAGCGGATGGCCGGTGGAGGTGACGGCACCATCGGTCTGGCGCCATGCCGAGGGCTTGGGCGCCACCATGGGCTGGGGCGCGGCGGCGGGCGCCCGGCTGCGGTTCCAGGCCGGCAGCAGCACGCGGCGCACAAAACCCATGTCCAGCGCCAGCCACAGCAGCACCGGGCACAGCGTGGGCACCATCAGCCCGCCCATCTGGTAGGCGTAGACGATGGCCTCCAGCTGCCATGTCTGTATGCCCAGCACATTGAGGTCCAGCCGCGCCGCCAGGCACAGCTGCATCAGCACCTGCGAGACCACGCTGAAAGTCTGCAGCGGCAGCAGCGCCACATAGCCCGCCAGGATGCGCCACCACCGGCCCGGACCCCAGGCCGCCAGCAGCATGGCCACCAGCACGGGCAGGCCGTAGCCGTAGCGGGTGGGATCGACCTCGACGATGGCCTCGGCGCGGCGCCAGCCGGTCTGCTCGTTGGAGACCTGGACCGAGGAATTGACGACCAGGCTGCGGGGCGTCTCCAGGTCCACGCGCTGCACCCAGCCACTGGCGGCGTTCTCCAGCACCCACTTGCTCATGCCGGACACCGGCACGGCCAGCCAGCCGGCCGCCAGCGTCCAGGCCAGGGTCAGCACCACGATGCCGCCCATGGCCAGGGCCGCGAAGCGCGAGATGGGATTGCGTCCGATCATGGCGTGCTCCTCAGGCGGCCACGGCGGAGGAAGCTGCAGCGGCGGGCGGCAGCGGCGGCTGGCCGCCATCATCCTGCGACGGCGCCTTGCGGCCGCTCCAGCGCACCCACAGCAGCCAGAAGACCAGCACGTCCAGCATGATCAGCGCCTGCCAGAGGTATTCATGCGCGAAGTTGAAGGCCGTGGTGCTCCACTGGCCCAGGTAGAACAGGCTGATGACGCGCAGCACATTGATGGCCTGCACGGCCACGAAGCCGGCCAGCAGGCCCGCCAGCTTCTGGCGCCATGACGAGGGGAAGGCCATCACGGCGGCAAACAGCACGATGTAGGCCTCCAGGCCATTGCAGCCGGCCTCGATGGAAACACCAAAGCCCGTGGCCGTGTTCCACAGCACCTTGCCCGTGGCCGAGGCGGTGCTGTCGAACCAGGTCACCAGCGAGGCGCAGATATGCGCCAGAAAAGACGTCCAGGGCAGCACGATGTGCTGCTGCACCCAACTGAGCAGGTTCAGCCCGAACATCGTCAGCTGGATGGCCAGAAAGATCAGAAAGAAGCGCAGCATGGCAGGTCGTAGGTGTTGGTTGCCGGGCTTGCGACCTGGCGGTTGCGAAACAGTGTCCTTCTACAGGCTCGCATTATCTTCGTATGCCCTGCAGACGACAAAGGCCGGTGGCACATCGCACCACCGACCTTTGTCTTCAGGACCGAGGCATCACAGACGTTCGCGTCTGCGCATCGCGCCCAGCGCCATGAGTGCCAGCAGGCACGACATCAGCATCAGGCCCCACTGCGACAGTGTGGGAATGCTGGCCGTGCTGCCCGGGCCCGGCTTGAGCGGCGTGGTGGTCGTGCTCTTGTCGTTGTCCGGGTTGCCGTCGCCAGGCACCGTGACCGTGGCCGAGTTGACCAGCGGACGGGCGCCCTTGTAGGGCTTGTCCAGCTTTGTCTCCAGCGTGAAGACCGCCGTGCCGCCCTTGGCCAGTTGCGGCACGCTGCAGGTCACGGTGCGCGTGCCGCTGGCATAGCTGCAGCCGGCCGATGCCGAGATGAACTCCAGCCCGACGGGCAGCACATCGGTCACCGTGGCGCCTGCGGGCGACTGGGGATCGCGGCCGTAGTTGGTGACGGCGAGGGTGTAGGTGGCGGTATCGCCATCGTCCAGTACGGTGGACGGACCCTTCTTGTCCACCCCGAGGTCGACGTTGTGGGCAGCCTGGCTGGTGGAAGTGCGGTCCGTGGTGGCATTGTTGGCCAGCACGTCGGCACCGCTGCTCAGGTACTCCTCCTCATGCGGCTTGACGCTGGCCTTGTGGAAGATGGTGCCGGTCTTGGCCTTGCCCGGCAGCGACTCGGCCTTCATCGTGAACTTGATCGTCAACGTCTCGCCAGGAGCCATCAGCGGGATGGTGCAGTCGAGCTGGCCCGAAGTCGCGCCCACGGCCGGCTGCGTGCACCAGGAGGGCGTGGCCCCACCGATGCCTGCCAGCGCCAGGCCACCCTGATAGCTGAACGTGGCAGAGGAGTTGAGCGTCGTGCCCTTGTCCACGATCGACGCCGGGAAGGCATCCGTCACCTTGACCTGGGTCGCGTACGAGGCGCCCGTGTTCTTGATGATCAGCGTGTATTCGGTCGTCTCGCCCAGCACCAGACCATCCTTGGTGTGGTTCATGTCGATGGCCACGTCCAGCTCGGCACGCTTGAGACCGATCTCGGCCTGCGCGTGGTTGTTGTCCAGGCGGATTTCCTCGGTGGTGGTGGTCACGTCCACCACGTTGCGCAGGCGGGTGCCAGGCGCCGGGTTGTCGCCTGCGGAGCGGGCCATGTACTCCACCAGATACAGTCCCTTGGCGGCCAGCGCACCGGGCCAGGTGCAGGAAATGGTGCCGCCACGCATGCCATCCGGATTGGTCACCGCGGCGCCCTTGCCATCCTTGTAGGTGCAGCTGCCGCCATGGGCGTCAGGCACGCCGATCAGGAAGGCATCGGCCGGCAGTTGGTCCACCATGGCAACGCCCTCGGCATGCGAGGGGCCCAGGTTGGTGGTGGTGATGCTGTACTTCACCGGTTCACCGGCAGCGGCCTCGGTCAGTGGCGCGACCTGCTTGTCCACGGTCAGGTCCACCAGCGACGTCATTTTGAGATCGACCTCCGACTGGTTATTGTTCTCATTGGCGTCGTGGATGGCTTGGGAGTACGCAGTCACGGCATTCTTGTAAGAAGCACCGCCTGCGCCGAGATTGCCCAGATCGACCTTGGGACGGATCTTGAGTTCCACGGTGACGGACTCGCCCGGCACCAGTTGGTCAACGGTGCAAGTCAGGGTGCGCTCCCTGGAATCGGCATTGCCGGAGGGCTGCGGGCAGTCAACGACCGCAGCGCCAGCGCCACTGGCCGTGGCAGACATGAATCCGCCCGCCGGATAGAGCGAGGTCCCGCCGCTCTGGATGCCATCATTTCTGGTGACCAGATCGCGCAGCTCATCGATGATCTCGATGTCCTTGGAGACCACCGTCCCATGGTTGGTCACGGTGATCCGGTATGTGACCTCGTCACCACTCCTGACCGGCAAGGCGGGCGGGGGAACCAGGCTCTTGACCACGCCCACGTCGGCGACATTCTCGGACACCGTGACCTTGGCGGAGGAGTTGACGGTCATGCCGCCCCGGTCCGGCCCCGCGCCCGCCGTGGCGTTGTTGGTGAACTGGGCAAATTCCGCGCCACCCAGATCGTCGACCTGGGCATTGAATACCAGCGTGGTCTCGGCCCCGTTGGCCAGTCCGTCGGAATTGGTACAGGTCTGGGGGGCATTGGTCGCGCCGCCGGCGAACCCGGGGGCACAGCTCCATCCGGCAGTGACACCGGTCAGCAAAAGACGGGGCCCCGGCGTTTCCGTGACCGTGATGGCCTGGCCGGGCAGCACGTCCATGGGGCCGGTGTTGCCGATGGCGAGCGTGTATGAGAACGGATCGCCCCTGAGTACGGGCAGGTCCATGCCCACCTTGCTCTTGTTCAGCGTCAGCTGGGCGGTGTTGCTCAGCGTCACGATGGCCTGTGACTTGTTGTTGGTGATGTTGGGCTCGGCCTGGCTCTCCAGCACCAGCGTGGCGTCATTGACGAGGGTGGTGCCCGCCTTCGCGACACCCGGCCCTGCGACATTCGCGGTGAACTTGATCGCCGGCATGTTGGTGGCGATGTTGCCGCTGAAGGGGCCGGCCCATCGGCACGTCACCGTGCTCACGGTACTGCTGCAACTCCAACCGGGATTGAGCCCGGCACTGAAGGCTGCGAACGTCATGCCCGCAGGCAGGTTGTCGGTCACCAGGATGTCCTGGGGCACGATGGCGCCGGCCACACGCCGCGGCGTGAGCGTGTACTCGACCACGGTGGCCTGGCCGTCCTTGGCATCGACAAAGGCTTTGCTGGCGATCTTGCTCAGCGACATGTCGACATAGCCGCTGCCCGAGGAGGTGACGACCGCACTGTCCGTGTTGTTGTCCTTCTGGCCGTCCGGCATGGGCGTCATGGCATTCTGAAAACCCTGCACGCTGGCTGCGGCGCCGATGGGGCCGCTCATCGAGGCTTCGGCCGGGATGACGATATCCGGCAGGACGGCTGCTGGCGTTCCCGCGAGCTGTCCCGGATGGTCGCAGGTGATGATGCCGCTGGTGATCGGATAGGCACCGGCCGCTGGCGTGCAGCTCCAGGCGCCCGCGCCGCCCGGGAAGGCGGGGGCGCCCGTGATCGTCGCGCCAGAGGGCACTTCGAAGGTCACGCGCGTATGGCCGGCTGCCGGAATATCGGTGGGCCCGTGGTTGGTCACCCGCAGGGTATAGCTGTAGGCCTCGCCATTGTTCACCGCGGTGGCCGAGGGGGTCAGCGAGATGCCCAGGTCGGCCGCGTCATAGGTGGTGAAGTTGCGCGCCAGATCGATGTTGTTGACGCCGCCATCCGCATCGATCGGACCCGTGTCCAGGCTGGCGCTGGCAACGGCCTTCCAGTTCGTGTTCACCGTGGGCAGCATGACGTCGAAGTCCACGGACTTGAACCCGTCTGCCGCACCGAGCGTGCCCACATCGCAAACGAACGTGTTGTTGGCAGCCGTCAGCACCGTGCCTGCCGGCAACGCAGGCAGGCAAGCGATGCCTGCGGGAGCGGAGACGATGTTCTGCAGCACGGCCCCCACAGGGAGCACCTCCTGAAGCTGCACACCCACGGCGTCGCTCCCGGCATTGAGTTTGACCTTGGCCCGGTAGGTGAAGATGCCTCGCGCCAGGCCGCCGATTTCCGGAGCCCCCCCATACAAACCATCGTGGTTGACCAGGATGTCCGTGTCGGCGGGTGCCGCCACGGCCATCCCCGTCGCCAGCAGACCACCGGCCATCAGCACCCACCAGCCTGCAGGCCGGCGCTGCGCCTGTTTGCGCGTGGGCGGTAGCGCACGCGCCACCCAGCCCTTTCCTGTGAAAGCCATGAAACCTCTCCTTTTTTGCTTCATTGACAGCGCCGAATGCCGCAGGCATGGACGCGGAAGGTGCCCGGCTGACCCGAATCTGTCGGAAATCCGACAACCGGACGCACCAAAGGAGGGCATGATGGCTCTCTATATATCTAAAAGTAAATATGCAATGGAATATTTAACAAAAGTGAGTATTTAGAAGTAAATGTGAGTTTTCGTGAGAAGTTGCTGATTTCTGCCGTTTCCAGGCGTTCCCGGGCATGAAAAAAGCCGGCGGCAGCAAGGCTGGCACCGGCTTGAAAAACGCACTGCCGCGCCGTGGCGCGACAGTGGGCAGAAACTCAGGGACTATGCGATGGGGACCTGAGCGTGGCGTGAGAACTCAGGCCAGCAGCGCGTTGACGCGCTTGACGTAGGCGGCGGGGTCCTCGGGCATGCCGCCCTCGGCCAGCACGGCCTGGTCGAACAGGATGTTGGCCAGGTCATGGAAATGCACCGAGCCGTCCAGCTTCTTGACCAGCGGATGCTCTGGATTGACCTCGAGCACGGGGCGCGCGTCGGGCGCCTGCTGGCCGGCCTGCTTGAGCAGGCGCGCCAGCTGCAGGCTCATGCCGCCGTCCTGTACCACCAGGCAAGCGGGAGAGTCCACCAGGCGCGTGGTCACGCGCACGTCCTCGGCCTTGTCCTTGAGCGCTTCCTTGAGCTTGGCCAGCAGGGGCTTGAAGGTTTCGGCCGCTTCCTCGGCGGCCTTCTTTTCCTCTTCGTCCTGCAGCTTGCCCAGGTCCACGGCACCCTTGGCCACGGACTGCAGCGGCGTGCCGTCGAAGTCGGTCAGGTAGCCCATGGCCCATTCGTCCACGCGGTCGGCCATCAGCAGCACTTCGATGCCCTTCTTGCGGAAGACCTCCAGCTGCGGGCTGTTGCGTGCGGCGGTCAGGGAGTCGGCCGTGATGTAGTAGATCGCGTCCTGACCTTCCTTCATGCGGGCCTTGTAGTCTGCCAGCGAGACGGTGGCCTCGTCCTGGCTGGTCGAGGAGAAGCGCAGCAGCCGGGCGATGCGCTCCTTGTTGGCAAAGTCCTCGCCCAGTCCTTCCTTGAGCACGGCACCGAACTCGGCGTAGAACTGGCTGTACTTGCCTTCCTTGGCCTTGTCCTCTTCGCTGACCACGTCGGTGACGCCGTCGGCGGCCGAGTCAGTGGCAGCGTCGTGGCGATCGTGCTTGGCCAGGTCTTCCAGCATGGACAGCACGCGCTTGGTCGAGCCGTCGCGGATCAGGCGCACATCGCGGCTTTCCTGCAGCAGCTCGCGGCTGACGTTCAGCGGCAGGTCGGCCGAGTCGATCACGCCCTTGACGAAGCGCAGATAGCCGGGCATCAGTGCCTCGGCGTCATCCATGATGAAGACGCGCTTGACGTAGAGCTTGACGCCGGCCTTCTTGTCGCGGTTGTAGAGGTCGAACGGCGCCTTGGCCGGGATGAACAGCAGCTGCGTGTACTCGGTGTTGCCCTCGACACGGTTGTGGCTCCAGGTCAGCGGGTTCTCGAAATCGTGGCTGATGGCCTTGTAGAAGTCCTGGTACTGCTCGGCCGTGATGTCCTTCTTGGGACGCGTCCACAGCGCGCTGGCCTTGTTGATGGTCTCCCACTCTCCCGTCTTCTCCATGGCGCCGGGCTGGTCGTTCTCGCCGTCCTTCCATTCCTCTTTTTCCATGAGGATGGGCAGGCTGATGTGGTCGGAGTACTTGCCGATGACCTGCTTGATCTTCCAGGCGTTGAGGAACTCCTCGGCCTCGGGGCGCAGGTGCAGCGTGATGCTGGTGCCGCGCTGGGCACGCTCGATCTGCTCGACCTCGAACTCGCCCGTGCCACCGCTGGTCCAGCGCACGCCTTCGGAGGCCGGCAGGCCCGCACGGCGTGTTTCCACGGTGATCTTGTCGGCCACGATGTAGCCCGAGTAAAAGCCCACGCCGAACTGGCCGATCAGCTGCGAGTCGGACTTCTGGTCGCCCGAAAGCTTGTCCATGAAGGCCTTGGTGCCGCTCTTGGCGATGGTGCCCAGGTTGTCGATGGCCTCCTGCTCGCTCATGCCGATGCCGGTGTCGGCAATGGTCAGCGTCTTGGCGGCGGCGTCGAAGGACACGCGCACTTCCAGGTTGGGCTGATCCTCATAGAGGGCGGCATCGTTCAGCGCCTCGAAGCGCAGCTTGTCGCAGGCGTCGGAGGCGTTGGAGACCAGCTCGCGCAGGAAGATCTCGGGATTGGAATACAGCGAATGCGTGACCAGGTGCAGCAGTTGTGCGACTTCGGCCTGAAAAGAATGGGTTTGCTTGCTCATGCAGACAGTGTCCTATGGGTTCACAACAGGGAAAAAATCAGCCCTTATCTCGGGCCGGCGAGCGCATTATCAAGATCCCGCCGCCCTTATGGCGACGCAGGCTCTGGACGATTGTTCACTTTTTTGCCCTCACGGCAGGGCTGGTGCAGGGCTATAACTGCGCCACTTTCCGCTGTGCGGCGGACGGTGCGCGCAGGGCCCGGGCGCAATGGCGGGCCTGCTTCAGGAGATTTTCCATGCACAGCTCTGTTCAAAAATGGTCCGCCGAATTCCTCGGAACCCTGTGGCTGACCCTGGGCGGCTGCGGTGCGGCCGTGCTGGCCGCCGCCTTCCCGCAGGTAGGCATCGGCCTGGTCGGCGTCTCGCTTGCCTTCGGCCTGACGGTGCTCACGGGCGCCTATGCCTTCGGGCCCATCTCGGGCGGGCACTTCAACCCGGCCGTCTCCGTGGGCCTGGCCATGGGCGGGCGCTTTGCCTGGAGCGAACTGCCGGGCTACATCGTCTCGCAGGTGCTGGGCGCCATCACGGGCGCGGCCATCCTCTATGTGATCGCCACGGGCAAGGCCGGTGCCGACATCGGCGGCTTCGCCACCAACGGCTACGGCACGCATTCGCCGGGCGGCTACGGCATGACGGCCGCCCTGGTCACCGAGGTGGTGATGACGGCCTTCTTCATCCTGGTCATCCTGGGCGCCACGGCCAAGCGCGCGGCAGCCGGCTTTGGCGGGCTGGCCATCGGCCTGTGCCTGACGCTGATCCACCTGATCTCGATCCCCGTGACCAATACCTCGGTCAACCCCGCGCGCAGCACGGGCCCGGCCCTGTTCGGTCCCGAGATCGCGATCTCCCAGCTGTGGCTGTTCTGGGTGGCGCCCATCGTGGGCGCGCTGATCGGCGCGGTGATCTACAAGGCCCTGCTGGCCGGCCCGTCCGACGAGTAAGGCCAGGGACGGGCGCGGCAGGCGCCCGCAGCAAAACCCGGCGGCTGGTGACAGCCGCTTTTTTTTCGTCCGGCAGCAACCGCGTTTTCATCGGATCTTTGGTGAAACACGGTTTTCGTTTGTTGCTTGACGGCAACGAGAAGCACTTTCACCCGGCTCAAACAGGCCAACTTTACGAAACAGAAACCGAACGCTAGTGATTCGCAATAACAATTCGCGGGCTTTCATCGGAGCGAACATGCAAACATTCCAACAAATCCTCCCCCCCGCGAACCTCACCCAGCTGGCGCTTGCCGCTGCCCTGAGCCTGGCGGGCACCTCGGCTTTCGCGCAGGCCAGCACCACGCTGGGCACCGTGAACGTGACGTCTTCCACCGAAGCGCCCGTCAAGACCGACAACGCCTCCTCGGCCAAATTCACGGCCCCGCTGGTGGACACGCCCAAGACGGTGCAGGTCATCAACGAGGAAATCATCAAGCAGACTGGCGCGACCAGCCTGCAGGAAGCCCTGCGGTCCACGCCCGGCATCACCTTCGGCAACGGCGAGGGCGGCAACCCCTCGGGTGACCAGCCGTTCATCCGTGGCATGGACGCCCAGGCCAGCACCTTCGTGGACGGCATGCGCGACATTGCGGCCGGCACGCGCGAAGTGTTCAACCTGGAAGCCGTGGAAGTCATCAAGGGCGCCGATTCGGCCTACGCAGGCCGTGGCGGCGCGGGCGGCTCCATCAACCTGGTGACCAAGAAGGCCAGGAACGAGAACTTCATCAGCGGCGACGTGGGCCTGGGCACGGACAGCTACCGGCGCGCCACCATCGATGCCAACCGCGTGCTGGGCGAAGGCGTGGGCCTGCGCCTGAACGCCATGGTGCACGACGCCGACGTTCCCGGCCGCAACGGCCCCGAGAACAAGCGCTGGGGCATTGCCCCCACGGTGACCTTCGGCATGGGCACGCCCACCGAGGTCTCGCTGTCCTGGCAGCACCTGCAGACCGACAACATTCCCGATGGCGGCGTGCCCTACCTGTACAGCAGCACGGCTGCGGCCGGCCTGCGCGGCGGCAGCGTGGTGCGTCCCACCTACGGCAACAGCCGCGACAACTGGTACGGCCTGACCAGCCGAGACTACGAGAAGGAAAAGAGCGACCTGTTCACGGCCACCGTGGAGCACAAGTTCACCGACACCCAGAAGTTCCGCAACAGCCTGCGCTACAGCAAGACCGAACAGGACTACCTGTGGACCCAGCCCGACGACAGCAAGGGCAATGTCGTCAATGGCTATGTGTTCCGCCGTGGCAATGCACGCGTGGCCGACATCAAGACGCTGCAGAACCTCTCGGAATTCACGGGCAAGGCCCAGACCGGCAGCGTGGGCCACAGCTACGCCTTCGGCCTGGAACTGTCCAAGGAAAAGGCCGAATCCCGCACGGCTGCCGTACAGACCACCAACACCACCTGCACGGCCGCCAGCCTGTGGTGCGCCTCGCTGAACAACCCCGACAGCAGCCCGCTGTGGAACCTGCCCGTGACGCTGGGCGACCCCAGCCACAACCAGATCGACACCGTGGCGCTGTACGGCTTCGACACGCTGAAGTTCAACGACCAGTGGTTGCTCAATGCCGGCCTGCGCATGGACCACTACAAGATCAGCTCCTCCGGCCCTGCCGGCCGCAACACGCCGGCCTATGACCTGAGCCGTTCGGACACATTGTTCAACTACCAGCTGGGCCTGGTCTACAAGCCGGCCACCAACGGCAGCATCTACGCCAGCATCGGCACCTCCTCGCGCCCCGGCGGCTCCATGCTGGGCAACGGCAACGAGGACCTGGGCATCTCCACCGACCAGCTGGCCAACCTCGCCCCCGAGAAGACCCGCTCGCTCGAGCTGGGCACCAAGTGGGACCTGATGGAAAAGCGCCTGGCGCTGACGGCCGCGCTGTTCCGCAACGACGTGACCAATGCGCGCATCACCGAAAACGGCGTCACCTACATGGGCGGCAACAAGGTGGTCAACGGCGTGGAGCTGGGCTTCACGGGCAGCGTGCTGCCGGGCCTGAGCGTCTTCGGCGGCTACACCTACATGGACAGCGAGCAGAAGAACGCAGGCGCGGGCAGCGTGGCCAACGGCCAGCCCTTCCCCAACACGCCCAAGCACAGCTTCAGCCTGTGGACCAGCTACAAGCCCATGGCAAAGCTGACCGTGGGCCTGGGCATCTACGCCCAGAGCAGCGTGAACCAGAGCTACATCCTGTCCACGGTGGATGGCGGCATCGTCACCAAGGGTGCCAGCGGCTATGCGCGCTACGACGCCATGGTGGCCTACCAGATCGACCGCAACCTGACCGTGCAGCTGAACCTGTACAACCTGGGCGACAAGGTCTACTACAGCGGCATCCGCTCGCCCCACTACGCGACCATGGCCGCAGGCCGCTCGGCCGTGGCCTCGCTCAAGTGGACGTACTGATCTGCTGATCGCCCCGGGCGACCGCGCAGCGGCTTGACGCTGCGCAGATTCACCGCAAAGCCCCGCAGGCCATCGCCGGCTGCGGGGCTTTTTTGCGGGACACTCCCTGATTCCGCTCCCGAGGACCGCCTGCCATGATGCTCCGCATACCCGCCCTGCTCAGCCCCGAAGAAGTGCGCCAGTGCCGCCAGGCGCTGGAGCAGGCCCCGTGGCAGGACGGCCGCGCCACGGCCGGCCACCTGGCTGCCCAGGTCAAGGCCAACCTGCAGCTGCCGCTGGACAGCCAGGCAGGCCAGGCGATCGGCAACCTCATCCTCGACAAGCTGGGAGCCAGCGCGCTGTTCATGTCGGCCACCCTGCCGCTGAAGGTGCTGCCGCCGCGCTTCAACCGCTACGAGGGCGGCGGCACCTATGGCAACCATATAGACAACGCCATCTTCACCATCCCCGGCACGGCCATCAAGGTGCGCAGCGATGTCTCCACCACCGTGTTCTTCAGCGAGCCCGATGAATACGAAGGCGGCGAGCTGATCGTGGAAGACACCTTCGGCCACCAGAGCGTGAAGCTGGCCGCGGGCGACGCCATCGTCTACCCCGGCACCAGCCTGCACCGCGTCAACCCCGTCACGCGCGGCACGCGCTACGCCAGCTTCTTCTGGACCCACAGCCTCGTGGCCTCGGACGAGAAGCGACGCATCCTGTTCGACCTGGACCAGCAGATCCAGCAACTGACGGTGCGCCACCCGGGCGAGCCCGCTCTTTCCGCGCTGTCCGGCACGTACCACAACCTGTTGCGGATGTGGTCGCAGGCCTGACGCCAGAGCCGCCTCAGAACCGGTACTTGAGGTTGAGCGTCACATTGCGCGTGGCCGCGTAGTAGCCCGTATAGAACGTGGTGTCCAGGCCTTGCAGGTAGTGCTTGTCGAAGAGGTTGTTGAGGTTCAGCGTGGCCGACCACTGCCTGTCGAACTCGTAGCGCGCCATCAGATTCACCACGGCAAATGCCTTTTGCTCGGCCGTGACGGCCTTGCCCAGTTGCCAGGGCGTGGCCGTGAAATGGATGCGGTCCTGCCAGTTCACGCCGCCGCCCAGCGTCAGGCCGCGCAATGCGCCGCCGAAGCGGTAGCTGGTCCACAGCTTCGCCATCTGGCGCGGGAACACCGTGCGTATGCGCTGGCCTGCGGCATCCTCGGTGGTGTTGTAGTTGTAGCTGGCACCGACCTGCCAGCCCCGCGCGATCTCGCCATTGATCTCGAAGTCCACGCCCTGGGTCCTGGCGCCCTTGACGGCACGGTAGGCGGCCACGGCCGGCAAGGTGCCCGGCACGGTCTGGCCCGCATCGACCTCGGCCAGGTTGTCCTGGCGCACCCAGTACAGCGCGGCCGAGCTGGCCAGCCGCCCACCCAGGAATTCGCTCTTGATGCCCAGCTCGTAGTTGTCGCCTTCGCGGGGATCGAGCACGGCGCCGTTGCGGTCGCGCTGGCTTTGCGGCTTGAAGATGCTGGTGTAGCTGGCGTAGAGGGAGTGGTTGTCGTTCAGGTCATAGACGATGCCGCCGTAGGGTGTGAAGGCCGCGTTCTCCCGCATGCCGACCACGCTGCTGCGCGGCGCCAGCGCGGCCGAGGTGTAGAGCGTGGACAGCGCGTAGCGGTAATTGCTCAGGCGGGCACCTACGATCACCGACAGGTCGTCGCGCGGCTTCAGGCGCAGCACGCCATAGGCGCCGTACTGCTTTTGCCAGGTGTCATAGTCCATGAGCTTGTCTGCGGCAATCACGGGCAGCCCGGTCTGGTTGTCCCAGTGGTAGATGTTGATTGCGCGGCCTTCTATGTCGTCATCGGCCGGTTCGTGCTGGTTGTCGTACTCGGCCCAATTGAAGCCCAGCACCATCTCATGGCGCCGGCCCCATAGCTGCAGCGGTCCCTGCACGGAGGCATCCACGCCGGTCTGGCGCTGCCAGGCGCGGCTGTAGCCGCCGTAGAGCATCACGCCTTCGCCGGTGTCCCGGTCGGGGAAGCCCCAGCTCGCATCGGCCGACGAGCCGCTGCGCTTGCCGCGCAAATGGTTGGCGGACAGCTTGAGCATCCAGCCTTCAGGCAAGGGCTTTTCCAGCGTGGCGAACAGGTTGTAGGCCTCGATGCGGTTGGTGTTCCAGCGGGCGCCGGCATTGGTGTGCGGCCCGAAATCCGTGGGCGATCCGTCGCTGTGGAACAGCGGCAGGCCGCTGCCCGAGCTGCCGCGCGGATTGCTGCTCTGGTAGTGCAGGCCCGCCGTCAGCAGGGAGCCATCGGGCAGATCGACCTCGGCCACGCCGTAGAGCGTGCGCTTTTTTTCCTCGTAGAAGTCCACATGCGTGCCGCCCTGCTCCGCAGCGGCCACGAAGCGGCCGCGCACGCGGCCGTCCTGCGCCAGCGGGCCGGAGACATCGATCTCGGCACGGCGCCGGCCCCAGGACCCCAGACCCAGGCCCGCCTGACCCTGGAACTCGCGCGTGGGCTTCTTGCGCACCAGGTTGATGGTGCCGGAAGGATCGCCCGCGCCCACCAGCAGCCCCGCCGCGCCGCGCAGCACCTCCACGCGGTCATAGATCACCAGATCGGTTTCTGCCTGGGGAATGTTCTGCGTCACCACGTCGATGGAGGTGGCGATGCCGTCGAACTGGTAGTTGTCTATCGCATATCCGCGCGAGTAGACGGTGTAGCGGCTGGCGCCTATGTTCTGCACCGACAGGCCGGGCGTCTGCTCCAGCACCTCGGACATGCTGTCCATGCCCTGGTCATCCATGCGCTGGCGCGTGATCACGCTGACCGACTGCGGGGTCTCACGCAGCGACAGGGCCAGCCGGGTGGCCGTGGCGCTGGGGCCGTTTGCCGCGTAGCTGCCCGAGCCGTCGGAGGCCGCGCCCGGCGCCGCGGCCGTGACATTCACCGTGGCCAGCGTGGCGCCGGCTGCCGCCGCGGGCGCCACCTGCTCCACGCGCCGCAGCGCATAGCCGCCGCCGGGCTGGCGCACGGCCTGCCAGGCGGTGCCGGCCAGCAGGGCCTCGAAGGCGCCCTCCACCGTGTAGCTTCCGCGCAGGCCCGCGCTGCGCTGTCCGGCCGTCTGCTCGGCCGTGAAGATCAGGGCCACGCCGGCCTGGGCGGCCGTGCTGCGCAAGGCGGCATCCAGCGGGCCGGCAGCGACGTCATAGCTGCGCTGGGCCTGGGCCAGCACGGCGGCGGGCATGAGCGCGATGGCCAGCGCCAGCGCGGGGCGGGGCATGAAAAGGGGTTGCATGGTCCTGGGTTCTCCCTATGTTCCGATGTCGAAAATCAAAGCTCTCGGAAACAAGGAAGCGCGGCGCGGGAAATCGGGTCACCCCTGGCGCAAAAAAAACGAAAAGGAAGAAAAAAAATCTCAGCCACTCACCTGCGCAGGCTCCACCACCACCCACCAGCGCGTGCGCCAGCGCAGCTGCACGGGCAGCGCACCGGGCAGCATGGCCAGCACGGCGTCCGTGCCATCGATGCCGCCTTCGTCCAGCGGGAACACGCCTGAGAACCGCAGCCCGGCCACGGCCGGATCGGCGTGCAGCCAGCCGGGGCGGTAGCGGTTGAGCTCGGCCAGGAAGTCGTCGAGGCGCTGGTTGTCCACCCACAATTGGCCCCGGCTCCAGGCGTCGTCCGCAGGGCCGGCCGGCTGCACCGTGCTCCAGCCCGTGCGCGTGAAGTCCATGGCCTCGCCCGCCTGCAGACGCCGTGCGGATGCGCCTGTGCCGGCCGGGCGCAGCTCCACGGCGCCCTCGAACACCGCCACGCGCGCACCTGCATCGGCGCTGCGCACCACGAAGCGCGTGCCCAGGGCGCGCACGCGGCCGTGGGCGGTCTCCACCACAAAGGGCAGATCGCCCAGCGCACCTGCGGGATGGCCGGTGGTGAACAGCGCCTCGCCGGCCAGCAGGCGCAGCCGGCGTTCGCTGCCGTCGAACTGCAAGGCCACGGCGCTGCCGGGGCCCAGCAGCATGTCCGTGTCGTCGGGCAGGGTCCAGCGGCGGCGCTGGGTGCCCGTGGCGTAGTCGGCCGCCATCTGCTGCCACTGCGGCGTGCGGCTGGCCAGCCAGCCCGCGCCGGCCGCCGTGCCCAGGCCCGCAAACAGGCCCAGCAGGCGCCGCCGCGCAGCCCGGGGAGCGGCGGACAGGCCGCGATAGCCCGCGCCACCGGCGTTGAGCCCCGTCAGCGCGCCCGTCACGGCCTGCAGATGGGCCCAGGCGCGGCCATGGTCGGCGTCTTCATCGAGCCAGCGCTGCCAGCGCGCGCGGTCGGCGGCCGAGGCCTGGCCCGATTGCAGCAGCGCAAACCAGCCGGCAGCCGCCCGCGCCACGCCGGCCGGCAAGGGCCGGCCCAGCGCCTGGGGCGCCTGGATACTGCTGCCGGGTAGCGGCGCGGCGCTGGACAGGCGCCGAGGATCGGAAGGAGGCACCGGCGCCATCAGGACAGCGCCAGCACGAAGCAGCGCTCATAGCCCTGGGCCAGGTAGCGCTTGACGCTGGTCATGGACACGCCCAGGCGCGTGGCGATGTCCGCATAGCTCAGGCCTTCGAGGTGGGCCAGCAGGAAAGCCTCGCGCACCTTGGGCGCCAGCGCGTCCAGCGCCTGGTCCACGGCCTGCAGCGATTCGAGGGCGATCAGCCGCTCTTCGGGCGAAGGGGCAAGTTCAACGGGCAACAGGGCCAGGGTGTCGAGATAGGCGCGCTCCAGCAGCCGGCGCCGGTGCTGGCGGATCACAAGATGGCGGGCCACGGTGGCCAGAAAGGGGCGCGGCTGCTCGATGCGGCCGGCCATGCCCGAGGTGATCACGTTGACGAAAGTGTCGTGCGCGATATCGGAAGCCTCGAACACATTGCCCAGCTTGCGGCGCAGCCAGCCTTGCAGCCAGCCATGGTGTTCGACATAGAGGGTGTGTACGGGATCGGCCGGTGCGCGCATGAAAAGACGGACGCGCCCCGGACTGGCGTGCCGCAGCGCTGAAGCTCGTTTGAGAATGGTTCGCATTCTAAACACGAGCTGTGCGCTCACTGAAACCGGCGCGGCCCAAGACCAGGGACACCAAGCAAGGGCCGCCCCGCCGCGAGGGTGTCGTCCCCCTCCCCCGCGAAGCGGGTAGAGAGGGGGAAGCGGCGCAAGCCGCTCAGGGGGTGCTAAAAGCCTTCATGTGCACCCAGGTAGCGCCACTGGCCCACAGGCAGGTTGCCCAGCGTCACTCGGCCGATGCGGATGCGCTTGAGACCCACCACGCGCAGGCCCACCAGTTCGCACATGCGGCGGATCTGGCGCTTCTTGCCTTCGGTCAGCACAAAGCGCAGCTGCTCGGGGTTCTGCCAGTCCACCTTGGCGGGCTTGAGTGCCTCGCCGTCCAGCGACAGGCCATGGCACAGGCGTGCCAGCTGCTCGGCCGGGAACACGGATTGCACGTCGATGTCGCGGTCGCCGTAGGTCACGCGCACCAGGTACTCCTTGTCCATCTCCGAGTCTTCGCCAATGATCTGGCGCGCCACACGGCCGTCCTGGGTCATGACCAGCAGGCCCACGGAGTCGATGTCCAGCCGGCCGCAGGGCGCCAGGCCCTTGAGCTGCGCGAAGTTGAAGCGCGTGCGGCTGGTGTCCTGGTTCCAGTGGTTCTGGGGCGTGACCAGGACCACGGCGGGCTCGTGGCCGTCCTCGGCCTGTCCGCTGACATAGCCCATGGGCTTGTGGATCAGGATGGTGACCTGCTGGTCCTGGCGCTCGCGCGCCTCGCGCTCGACGGTGATGCGGTCGGCCGCCACCACGTTCTGACCCATCACGGCGAGTTCGCCATTGACGCGGACCCAACCCTTGTCCACCCACTCGTCGGCCTCGCGGCGCGAGCACAGGCCCATGTCGGCCAGGCGCTTGTTGATGCGCACGCCACCGGGAACCTGCTCCTGCAGCGGCTCGGGAGCACGCTTGACGGGGATTTCGCGGCTGGCGCCACCGTCGGCGGGACGGTAGGTGCGGATGCCGCTGAGCGGACGGTAGGCGGGCTCGGCCTGGGGCGCCTCGTCGCGCCGCGGGCCACGGGCGTCATCACGGCGGGGACCACGGGCGTCGTCGCGGCGCGGTCCGCGCGCATCGTCACGGCGGGGGCCGCGGGCGTCGTCACGGGGACGGTCGCGGAAACCACCTTCACGCGGGCCGTCACGGGGACCGTCGCGCTGGCCGTCACGTTGGGCATCGCGTTGACCATCACGCGGACGCTCATCGCGCTGGCCATAGGGCCGGTCGCGGCGATCGTCCGGGC